>DASUVL010000861.1:0-3211 GCA_036379015.1 Niastella sp. | reverse complement strand
ATAAAAAATACATCAGTGGGTTTATAATAACCGCTTTATTCACCGGTCTGCAGGTTGCCATGGGTCACCAGCAGGTGAGCTATTATATGTTCCTGGTGATGGGCATTATGATCCTGTTCTTTTTGATCCAGGGCTTCCGCTCAGGCAAAGCAGCCCCGCAACTAAAAGCAACCGGCCTGGTAGCAGCAGCCGCTGTATTAGGCATCATGATCAGCGCGGTGACCTTATTAACCGTATATGATTATTCGAAGGCATCGAAACGCGGTGGTGTACTGGTGATGGATAAAAAACAAAACACCCAGGATGTGATCGAAGGCGATAAAACAAAAGGGCTGAGCAAACAATATGCATTTGACTGGAGTTATGGCTGGGATGAATCACTGACCCTGATGTTCCCCGGTGTTAAAGGATATGGTATAACGTATGGAGAACGCGATGGCGAACAGTTCATGTATCCCATGCTCGATGGAAATTCAAACGTGGCCAAATACCTGGGCGAAAAATTAAACTCTCCTGAGGAACAGGCTAACAGCATAGCTTCTCAGGTAAGCGGCAATCTATACTGGGGCGATCAGCCATTTACAACAGGCCCCATTTACCTGGGCGCTGTGATATGTATGCTGTTTATTTTCTCCATGGTTTACCTCGACGGTAAGCATAAATGGTGGATACTGACAGCCGCTATACTCGGCGTATTGTTGGCGCTGGGTAAACATTTCGCCGGCTTTAATTATTTCCTGTTCGATCACCTTCCATTTTACAATAAATTCCGGGTGCCCACCATGGCGCTGGAAATTACCGGACTGGTAGTACCCATTGCAGTGGCCCTGGGATTAGAGAAACTGGTTGCTGATTCAACCGTTGATCTCAAAAAAATGAAGTTAGCTGCCATGATAACCGGTGCTGTATTTGTGCTGGCGGCCGGTTTGTATTTCGCTTCTGATTACAGCAATGAGAATAAACAACGAACCACTGCCATTAACCAGGTCATGGGTGCAGGTAATAATCCCAACATGATGGCCATGATGGATTCCGTCAACCGAAAGTATCCTGCACAGGCTGATAACAAATTGTATGAAAACTTCTTATACCAAACCAAAGGCGATGCAAGTATTGCACGTGGCATATTAACCGCCTTGCGGGATGACCGCCAACAGCAATTTGGCGCTACCATTCTGCGTTCGCTGCTATTTGTGCTGCTCGCCATGGGTATTATATTTCTTTTTGTAAAAAAGAAGATCAATGCTATGATGCTGCTGGGCGGTATCGCCTTGTTAACGGCCATTGACCTGTTAACCATAGATAGCAATTACCTGAACAGCTTCAGTTTTGGCAGTAAAGAGAATTATGAAGCCGCTGAGTTCCCTGTAACGCCAGCCGATCAGGCCATCCTGCAGGATAAAGACCCCAACTTCCGGGTTTTAAATACAACATCAGGTAATCCTTACACCGGTGATGCCCGCACTTCTTATTATCATAAGTCCATTGGCGGTTATCACCCGGCCCGGTTGGGTATCTTTGATGACCTCATAGAATATCAACTTTCCGGCTCACCCAACTTTGCGGTCCTTAATATGCTCAATACAAAATATTTTATTCAGCAAACCCAGCAAAATACTGTAGGAGGCGTAGTAGCTTCACGAAATCCAGATGCATTAGGTAATGCCTGGTTTGTGAAAAGCATACAATATGTAAACGGCCCCGTGGAAGAAATGAAAGCCCTGACCAATTTCAACCCGGCTGAAGTAGCCATTGTTGACAACAGCTTTAAAAACCAACTAACCGGTGCGGTTGCTGGGGACAGCACGGCTTCTATTAAGCAGGTCGCGTTCGATAACGAGGCTATCAAATACGAAAGCAACAGCGCTGCTGCGCACGTAGCCGTGTTCAGTGAGATCTTTTATAAAGACTGGAAAGCATATATTGATGGCAAACCGGCGCCATACGCCAAAGCCAACTATGTGTTGCGCGCCATGCTGATACCAGCTGGTAAGCACACCATTGATTTTAAGTTTGAACCAGCCGCATATTATACCGGCAGCACGCTTACCTCCATTGCAGGATGGATACTTACTCTGCTGATACTGGGATACATTGCGTGGCTGGTAAAACCGCTGATTGCTAAAAACAAAAAATAATATTAAATATTAAATGTAGAATGTCCAATATCGAAGTATGTATTTACTTCAACATTGGACATTCTACATTCATTATTCATTATTTTGTATTATGGGTATTGCTATTGTAATAATCACTTATAACCGGCCCGATGATGCGCTGGAACTGGCCCGGAATATCAGCAGGTTACAGGATGTAACCACGTTGTGCCACGAGGTTATCTTTGTTAATAACAAGTCGAACGTACCGTATACAGAGCTGGAAACATTTATACAGCAACACCCGCATATTCCCTTCCGCTATTTTAAAACAGAAGAAAACCTCGGTGTTTCGCGGGGACGCAATTTCGCCATTCAGCAAAGCAACGCCCCGTACCTGGTTTTCCTCGATGACGATGCCCTGTTCCAGAACATGGACGCCCTGCATTACATTCAACAAATTTTCACGCAACCCATTGTTGAAACCAGTCAGCCCACGGGTATTATCTCCTTCAAAGTATACTACCATGCAACCGGCGAATTACAACAAACCGCTTTTCCGCATAAGCAATTTGAACGGCGTAAGGAATGGCATCATTTTCAAACCGGGTATTTTGTAGGTTGTGCCCATGCCATACACCGCGCTGTTTTCGATAAGACCGGCTACTACCCCACTAATTTCTTCTATGGGATGGAAGAATACGATCTGAGCTACCGCGCCATTGACGCTGGTTTTGATATTGTGTACGACGACCGGGTAGTGATCTTACATAAAGAATCCCCATTAGGCCGGCTGCCCAATAAAGACAAGCTCCGGGGCATGTGGGTGAATAAAAGCAAAGTGGCCTGGAAATTCCTGCCAATGATCTATTTCTTTACTACCGCGTTATTATGGAGTTTTGAATACCTGCGCAAAAGCGGTTATCACCTAACCGGATGGCTAAAAGGCTGGAAGGAGGTACTACATATTCCTACTACCGAAAACAGGACCCCTGTAAACAAAAATGGCCTGACCTATCTAAAGAAAGTACAAGCCAGGTTGTGGTACTAATACAGCGTCAAGCCATAAGCTTTAAGCAATAAGCCCAAGGTAAAAGCAAATACAAGCTATAAGC
>DASUVL010000860.1:0-9302 GCA_036379015.1 Niastella sp. | reverse complement strand
AGAGGGTGAGCATGCCGTAGCATTGATGAGCATAAAGACTACAGTTGATCCACGCGCGATGGAGCTTACCACCAAAATGTTGAAAGCCGCCGAGAAAAACGCCGCCTGGATCAAAGATTCTATGGCCACGGCTACCGATTCCGCTGTCATATTTGGGAAATTTGGTTTAACAAAAGCAGAGTATTATGAATATGTAGCCCTGAGCGATCCGGATAATAAAAAGACGGAACTGGTAAAAACGGGCGATGAGAAGCTGGTGATAAAGAGAAAGAAGAATACACTCACTTTTCGTGGTACCGGCCGTTTAAAGGTGTTCGATTCCCTTAAGTTCAATATTGTATTGAATGAACCCATCTTCAAGGGAAAGGAACTTGAATTCGTTAACAAGTCAGGAGCAGCAGATAGCAACAACCCTTTTAAAAGTCCGTGGACCGGTTATCATTATTCATATGAATATGTTGATGATTTGGGTACTGATGTATCGGATATGAGCGCAACAACCATCTCTTTTGATATTGGCCAATTGCAAAGCAATGGTAA
This sequence comes from Niastella sp., assembly GCA_036379015.1. GTDB lineage: Bacteria > Bacteroidota > Bacteroidia > Chitinophagales > Chitinophagaceae > Niastella. The sequence continues at coordinate 8,762 of DASUVL010000860.1, read as the reverse complement.
GATCATTCTGATGTTCATGCTATACCAGGTGGAAAACGGCAAACCCGTCCAAAATGCCACTGCCATCTGTTTATTTGATTAGCCATGCGTAGGTATTTAATTGTATATTTTACCGTTTATGTAAGTTAATAACAGAAACATAACAAACATTAATAATATTGTGTAATATTTCCCTTTACCACTCCATTTAATACAAAGTTTCACAAATACATGTAGTTTGAGTAATTTATTACCCAATTTTTTTGATTTTGGTTAATAAAATGATTGATTTGTTGCGTTATTTATATTACCTCTGTTACTGCTGCTATGTTGATAACTTATCTTGTGCCTGCGGGTAATTCCCTGCAAATCCACTGTGGTATTGAATAAAACATAATTTATAACTGCAATCAGTACTTCTATTTAATTGTGGATTTGACGATCTGCCAATACCCAATTTTTCATCGGGGCTTATAATTTGCATTACAGACTGGGATCCATGCGAAAGAAATACGACTCCTTAACTAATGAATGATCTGAATGTGGGTATGGGCTTTAAGTTCTTAGAACAGTGATTATAATTAGTTATTGCTTCACGAGTTTAGACTATTCCATTTCAAATTAACGATTGCTACTAACATTTCACAAGCTGTAACTGGTGTTTGTTAGGGCATTTTATTTCTGAAACAAAATGAAAGGTATGCAACGATCGACTTATGTGGTAATTATGGCTGGTGGAATTGGCTCTCGATTTTGGCCGGTAAGCAGAACAGATTATCCCAAGCAATTTCTTGATATACTTGGAACAGGTGAAACCCTGATCCAGCAAACGTTTAAGCGTTTTGAACGATTAGCGCCTATAGAAAATATATACGTGGTTACTTCCACAGATTATGTAGGTATTGTAGAAAAACAATTACCCATAATACCAAGAGAAAACATTTTAAGTGAACCGGAAAGAAAGAATACGGGACCTTGTATAGCTTATGCTTCGTTTAAGATAATGCAAAAAGATCCGAATGCCTCTATAATTGTAGCGCCTGCCGATCACCTGATCCTTGATCAGCAGGAATTTGAAGCCGTTTGTTTACAGGGGTTACAATTTGTAGAAACACATGAGGCATTACTTACAATAGGTATCACACCATCTTATGCCAATACTGGGTATGGATATATACAGTTTAATAAAGAAGCTACCCAACCAGGCGTACATAAAGTAAAAACATTTACTGAGAAACCCGATACACAGTTGGCCACAAAATTTGTGAACAGTGGGGAATATTTGTGGAACTCAGGGATTTTTGTGTGGAAGGCCCGGTCAATTATTAATTCAATTGAAAAATATCTGGGTGATCTGTATCAATTGTTTAAAGAAAAACAAAGTTGGCTTGGAACAAGTTTTGAGAGGTTAATGATCGCCGACATTTATGCAGTGTGTGAAAACGTTTCTATTGATGTTGGGGTGATGGAAAAAGCGGGGAATGTTTATTTAATACCTGCATCGTTCAGGTGGAGTGATTTAGGAACATGGAACAGCGCCTGGGAAAATATGGGGAAGGATGTGAGTGACAATGCAGTTGCCGGCAATGGGGTTCTGGTAATAGATTCAGCACATTGTGTGGTGCATGCTTCCAATGAAAAGTTGGTTGTACTGCAGGGACTTCAAAATTATATTGTGGTAGATACAACAGATGTATTGTTGATTTGCCAGAAAGAAAAAGAACAGGATATAAAGAATTATGTGAGTGAAGTCAAAAAATTAAAGGGCGATCGTTATTTATATTCTGTTAATAATAAATTAAAGCCTAATGCTACAGTAATTGAAAATGATTATTAAGTAGACTAAGCTTGTACACTGATAATCATTACTGAACAACAATAATAAGGAGCTGGCACAGAAAATTAATATTATAATTGCTGATAATGTGCAAGCTTTTTGATATAAGACCCGTGACCTTAACAATCCTATTGCTTGCTTATAAGAAAACACCTCCTGGTTTAATCCTGATTGAATGGGATATTATATATCCTGTTACGTAGTTAATGCTTGTCAAGCAAAAATAAAAATCATATATGGGCTATAGGAAGAGTATGGCATGTCCACGTGGGTGGCCGCCTTTGCAATGGTATTGTCTTTTATTGATCCTGCTGGCGGGCGTTTCGTGCACCAGTACAAAAAGAGCAGTGTATTTCTCCGATCAAAAGAACGGATCTTTTGATGCACCGACTATTCCGAAACTGGTTATTCAGAATAACGACCTGTTAAGTATTTCTGTCAGCAGTGCGAGTGCTGAGGCGTCGGCTATATTCAATCAACCGAATAACCCACCTGTAAATAGTAATAATAATACAACTACAACTTCAGCGGCCACCGGTTATCTGGTGGATGGAGACGGTAATATTCAATTTACTTTTTTAGGCGCGGTAAAAGCTGCGGGATTAACAAAGGATGAATTGAAAGATAAATTGACCAAATCCCTGGTCGACAAAAAGCTGTTGGTAGATCCGATCATAACGATTCGCTTCCTCAATTTTAAAGTAACGGTTTTAGGTGAAGTGGCACATCCCAATGTGATCACAGTGCCAAGTGAAAGGATTTCCCTGCTGGAAGCCATTGGGCTGGCTGGTGATCTTACCATTTATGCACAGCGTGATAATGTATTGGTGATACGCGACGAAGATGGTAAAAAAGTCACACACCGTTTGAACCTGAATTCAACCGAACTATTTAGTTCCCCATACTATTATTTGAAGACGAATGATGTGGTGTATGTGGAGCCAAATAAATCAAAGGTAGCCAGTACTGGCCGTGCCAATCAATGGTTACCTATCGTCTTAGGCGCTTTATCGCTTGGCGTAATCGTAGTAGATCGTTTAACTAGATAAAAATATTTTTTATGCAAGTGACACACAAGAACGGATTGGAAATGGAGAGGAAGGAAACCAGTGTTAATCAGTTATGGAACCGCTATGCTTCCTACTGGCCCTGGTTTACATTTCTGTTGTTGCTGGCAGTAGGAGCGGCCTGCTTTTATATGAAGTATGCCATCCCTCAGTACGAATCAACAGCACGTTTATTAATTAAAGATGAGAAGAAGGGCGTTGAAGATTCCAAAGGGCTTGAATCTATCAACGTGATATCTACTAAAAAGATATTGGAAAACGAAATGGAAGTGCTGCAGTCGCGCTCACTTGTAAAGGAAGTGGTAAATAACTTACAACTGTACGCACCTGTTTATGAGGTACGGGAAATTAATTCCTGGCTACCATCCAATAGATGGGTTTCTGCAAACACCGTTTCAAGTTGGTTAACGCAGAAAGGGGTTTCGCCAGGTGCGCTGCCTGCTTATACGCTTTCTCCGGTGATCGTAAAGGCAAAAAGTCCTGACAGTCTGATCGAAGTAAAGAAAGTGCCTTTCACCTACAATAAAGAGGAAAAGAAAGTTATCATTGGTGCGGACAGTTTCCCGTTGAAGGAATGGGTGGCAACGCCTTATGGTACTTTACAATTTGAACCTAACACAAGGCTAACTGATACCACCTATGTACCAACCGGTCAATTTTATTTCACGCTGCAGGAGCCCAAAAAGGTAATTGCAGATATCCAGAACCGATTGGTAATTGCATCGGCCAGTAAATTATCTTCTATTTTAAATCTTACCATTCGCGATGAAGTGCCCGAACGTGGCGAGGATATCTTAAATGAATTGCTATCGGCCTATGCTGTAGCGATGCTGAAAGATAAAAATACGTTGGCCGCGAATACCCTGCGGTTTGTAGAAGACAGGTTGAACCACGTATCGCGTGATCTAACCGGAATAGAACGTAAAATTGAACAATATAAATCATCTCAGGAAGCGGTTGATGTAAGTGCACAGGGTAAATTGTTCCTGGAGAATGTGAGCGCCAATGATCAGAAGCTGAGTGAAATTGATATGAAGCTGGCAGTGTTGGATCAGGTAGAAAATTATGTAAAGCAAAAGAATAACAGCGGGGGTATTGTGCCTTCTACGTTGGGAGTAACTGATCCGGTGTTATCAAACCTGTTGGGTAAATTGTCTGATCTGGAATTGGAGTATGAAAAAAAGAAGGGTACTACTGCTGAAAACAATCCTTTGCTTTCATCAGTAGGTGATCAGATCAACAGTATAAAACCAGGTATCCTCGAGAATATTGAAAACCAGCGAAGAGGTTTGCAGGCAAGTAAAACCAACCTGGCCTCTACAAATAGTTCCTATACCAATGTATTACAAACTATTCCTAAAAAGGAACGTGATCTGATAGAAATAAGCCGTCAGCAACTTACCATGCAAAGTATTTATGGCTTTTTGCTGCAAAAGAAAGAAGAAACAGCCCTTTCCTATGCTGCCAATGTTTCGGATAGCCGCGTGGTTGACAGAGCTTCATCAACAGTAACACCGGTGAGTCCCAAAACACCAATTGTTTTTGCCATCGCCATCATTATAGCATTGGCTGTTGGGGTGGTTTGGGTAACCCTGAAAGAATTATTCAACCGGAAAATAATGTATCGCCAGGATATCGAGCGGTTGACCAATCATCCGATAATTGCTGAAATTTCAAATAATAGATCAAAGAACCCGATAGTGACCGGTGGCGTGAACAGTCGCACGTTTGTGGCAGAACAGTTTCGCAAACTGCGTGTGGCGCTCAATTACCTGGGCGTGAATACTACCCATAAAAAGGTGTTGGTAACCTCAGGTATATCAGGAGAAGGTAAAAGTTTTGTTGCCGTTAACCTGGCTGTAAGCATGGCGCTTACGGGTAAAAAAGTAGTATTGCTTGAAATGGACCTGCATAGTCCGGCCATCAGTGATTACCTGAATATTCATTCAGAGGTAGGTATCTCGAGCTATTTATTAGGGACAAGGGAACCTGAAGAGATAATAAAACGATCAGAAATAAACGATAATTTATTTTTTGTTCCGGCTGGCCCTTTGTCGGCAAATCCAACAGAGTTATTAATGAATAACCGGTTGCCGGAGTTGCTGACCTATCTCGATGCCATCTTTGATTATATTATCATTGATACAGCGCCGGTTGGTCCTGTAACAGATGCATATATTATATCTCCATATTGTGATGCTACTTTATATATCATCAGACACAAGCATACGCCAAAAATACTGGTAGAACAGATTGATAAGAACAGCAAGGTGAATATTTTGAAGAACATGGCTATTGTGTTTAATGGCATTCGTCCCAAAGGATTTGGTAAACATCATTACGGGTATGGTTACGGATACGGCGACGGATATGCCTATAAAGAAAAGAGGAAAAAGAAAACATCATTTAAGCCAGTGTAGAGTGAAGGATTAACAGGTGGCTCGTCCGCCCTATGGCGGATGGGTCATCTTCTCAAGGTGGTCCTCACCAAATATAAACCAGATAATCCCTAGAAAAAGACCTCTACGATTGCTCTACCTATTTAAAAATTAATTGCCAGTTACAGGGTCCTGTAACTGAGATGGGCGGAGCCTGTTTTTGACTCAACTTAAAAGAATAATCATATGGATACGAACAAGAAATGGTACGCTGTGTACACACGGCCACGATGGGAAAAGAAGGTAGCTGAGCTGTTGGTGAAAAAGCACATAGACAATTATTGTCCGCTGAACAAAATGGTTCGTCAGTGGGCCGATAGAAAGAAAGTGGTTTACGAGCCATTATTTACATCCTATGTTTTTGTGCACGCAACACCAGAAGAACACTTGGCTATAAAACAAACAGATGGGATATTGAATTTTGTATTCTGGTTGGGTAATCCGGCAGTAATACGCGATGAGGAAATAGATACCGTTAAACAGTTCCTGGATGAATACCAGAATGTGAAGCTGGAAAAGATAGACGTTAACACGCGTGACAGGGTGCGAATATCAAGCGGTCCGTTAATGGCGCAGGAAGGCGATGTGATAGAAGTGAGAAGCAAAACAGTGAAAGTGCATCTTCCTTCCCTGGGTTATGCCATGACGGCAGAAGTGGAAAAGGGCAATGTAGAGGTTATACCTATCACAGCCTCCTACACCAACAACTATATTTATAATGCATTATTCAGATAAGATCTAAAAAAATAATTATTCTCAGATGAAAACAGCGCTCATAACCGGTATTAATGGTCAGGATGGTGCATATCTGGCAGAACTGTTATTAGAGAAAGGATATATGGTCCATGGAATAAAACGGCGGTCATCGCTTATCAATACGCAACGTATTGATCATTTGTACCAGGATCCACATGAGAAAGATGTTCGCTTTCGGTTGCATTATGGCGACATGACCGACAGCACCAATTTGATCCGTATCATTCAGGAAACGCAACCTGATGAAATTTATAACCTGGCTGCTATGAGCCATGTAAAAGTAAGTTTTGATACGCCTGAATATACCGCCAATGCCGATGGCATTGGTACGCTGCGGTTACTGGAAGCGATCAGGATATTAGGGTTGGAAAAGAAAACCCGTATTTACCAGGCCTCTACATCTGAATTGTATGGTCTGGTACAGGAAGTTCCGCAAAAGGAAACTACACCCTTTTATCCGCGCAGTCCTTATGCCGTAGCCAAATTATACGCCTACTGGATCACGGTTAATTACCGCGAAGCATATGGCATGTTCGCTTGTAACGGCATTTTGTTCAACCATGAAAGCCCGTTGCGTGGTGAAACCTTTGTGACCCGCAAAATTACCCGCGCCGTAGCAGCCATTGCCCTGGGCTTACAGGACTGTTTGTTCCTGGGTAACCTGAATGCACAACGCGACTGGGGCCATGCAAAGGATTATGTTGAAGCCATGTGGCGGATATTGCAACAGGATACACCGGAGGATTTTGTGATTGCTACCGGTACTACTACTGAAGTACGGGAGTTTGTACGGATGGCTTTTGCGGAGTTGGGCATTGTGGTGGAATTTACCGGTGAAGGATTGCATGAACGTGGTTTTGTGGCCGCCTGTAACAATGAAGAATATCAATTGGAAATTGGTAAGCAGGTTGCGGCAGTTGATCCCAACTATTTCCGGCCTACCGAGGTGGAATTATTAATAGGCGATGCTACTAAAGCAAAGACAAAACTGGGCTGGGAACCAAAGTACGATCTGGCCATGCTCGTAAAAGAAATGGTAGCATCAGATGTAATAGAAATTGAAAAGGCCGGTAAAGTACATTTTGAACATTTGATCAGCTGATAAAATAATTTAAAATTTTCAGATGAAGTCACTGATGGCGGTTTTAACCGCCGCAGCTATTTTAGTATTTGTAGTTTGTTTACTATTCAGCAAGCAGCCAAGGCGAACATACCTGTTATTTATGTTATACGCCTTGCCGCTGATAGATCTGAAAATTACGCCTGCTCAATGGGGAAGCTTATCCTTGTTCGATGGGCTTTCCTATGTTATGCTGTTACTGCGATACAAAGATTTCCTGAGCATTTATAAACCGAATAAGTTTTATTTCGGGGGCTTTTGTACGTTGGTATTCTTGCTATTAATGGGCAGTCTTACCTCATCGTTTATCACCAATTCCTTACTCACCATTTTATCGGTTTTCCCTGTATTTATCTATGCCCGCCTGCTAATGGTGGAGTGTGTGATGGATAACCAGTTCCTGAATAAAATGATAAAAGGATTACAATTTGCCTGTCTGTTCTGCATGGCCTTCCTGGTGGTACAACTGGTAGTTGGACTGAACTTTCGGTTTTATGATGAATTGAATCAAAATACATTAGATAGCAACGGTATTCGATATCCCAGTTTTTTTCATGATTCACAGAAGTGTGCGCAGTTCCTGGCTATGCTGAGTTTTTTGTTCCTTATAAACAATAAGAATATTCAGCGTCCTGCTTTCAAGAACCTGTTGCTTTTTATGTCAGTGGCAGTTGCTATTTTTTTAACAGGCGGCCGGTCTGCTTTCCTGGGATTAAGTGCCGGTGTATTGTTCCTGTTAATATTTGCCGGTGTGCAATATAAAAAGTACATCATCGTAGGTTGTTTGGCCGGTGGGTTAGTGATCGCTTTCTTTTCGAAATCACTGATCATGTTTAACCGGAACGATGACTTTAATAACTCCTTTGATTTCAGGGCTGCCATTTGGCAGGAAGCGTATGAAATATACCGGGCGCATCCCTTTTTAGGAATTGGTATTGGCAATTACAAGGATTATGTTTCGCACTATTCGCAGGATCAATACCTGGTGCTGGAAAATGAAATTATTTTCCTGGATCAGCCTGAGAACGGGTATTTAAAAATACTGACCGAATTCGGCGGCCCGGCATTTCTGGTTGTATTCTTACTTATTATAGGCCCGGCTTTTGGCGCCATACGGGCATGGATGAAAAAGCAGGCAGATGGGCGGGTTTTATTATTTATAGCGCCTATCATCTGCTGGCTGGTTTCCTTTGTATCGCTTTACTCCTTAACCGATAGAAGAAACTTAATTGTGCTGATATGCTTATCTACTTTCCTGATCTATTTATCTAATCGCTCAAAAATTGTTGATGAAGAACAACCTGATGCAGCATACGGTGAGCCTGTTTAAGTCGCGGTTAATAAAAAACAGTTTCTGGGGCATTGCAGCCAATGGCCTGCAAAGCATTTTGCTCAGTTTGTTTTTTGTGATAGTAGCGCGTAAATACACAACTGGTGAATTTGCTTTTTTCCTAATAGCCAATACTATTTATCAATTCCTGGCTGCCTTTTCAACGCTGGGTTTGGGTCAATGGTTTACCCGTGAACTCGTTGATATTGCCGACAAGCAGCACCTGGTAAGCCGC
>DASUVL010000859.1:0-2245 GCA_036379015.1 Niastella sp. | reverse complement strand
CGAAGCCGGCGACAAGGGATTTATTGTAGAGTTTTTGGGAAAGGGCGAGATCATTGGCGAGATAGAGATCATAAAGAACATGCCCTGTTTATGCAATATAAAAGCGATAACGCCTGTAAAAGCATACGCTATTTCCATCCCTTATTTTAAATCGTTGCTGGAAAAAGAATTGTCGTTTAATAAATTATTGATGGAATGCTTTGCCGAACGGATTATCAATACATCTACGCGGGCATCATTTCAGCAATTACATACGGTAGAACATACATTGAGCCAACTGCTGCATTTGCTAAAGGAGCAGGAGATGGAAATTTCAAAAGAAGATATGGCTGCTTATTTAGGAATAACTATTCGAAGCCTGAACCGGACCTTGAAAAAGTTGAAGGAGGAGTAGGGTAGGCTAATTATTTTTTCCGTTCTTTTCTTTTCGCAAACGGTTAATTTCATACATACCCCGTTCTTCACCGATCGTTGTAAAACATTCCCCCACGTCATTTAAAACTTCATCAGGGATATGTTTTAAATACTTTTTTCTTTTTTTTCTGAAATCAACCCCACAGATGTACCTGCCTAATCCCTGCCTGGTTTTATAATTTCTGTCGGAGTTGATGTAGGCATTTACGATTTCTGTGGTATGATACGTTTGTAAGATTTTATTGATCACATCTTCATAGTGGGGGTAAGCTGTCCAGAAATTCTGGGTTTTACCATAAGTTTGTAACAGGGCGATTATCCGTTCCTCATTGTCGGGAATTTCTTTGTTTAATTCCTGCTGGAGTTCTTCAAAATAATCCAAATTGAAACCATTGATCTGTTCCCAAAATGATGCAAAACATTTGGGGGCAATAGCCAACCACTCACTTTCTTTTGCCTGTTGCGCTTTGTATCGCTGATCGTTTTTAATTTTTTCTTCAAGCGGTTGTGTCAGGCCTAGTTGGGCTAAAAAGGCCAGGAGGTTGTCGCTTTGTGCAAGGGCCGCATCACCATTCCAGTGTTCATACCTGATAGAAACAGCATGATGATAACCAATGGTTGATTGTAATTGTCCTTTAGCGTATAATTCAATGGCATAGGTGCCCAGACATAAACAATAAAAACCTGTACATGATTCGTCAATTTCAAGGAGCGCTGCCAATTGATTTACCTGGTCTTGTTGCGTTATCTCCAAAACTACATTGTTTGTAAGGGCTTTTTCCCCCGAAACACCACCTTCCTTTATACTAATGCGATCAATACCTGAAAACAGTTGTTGCAGATTTTCGTTTGTTGGTTTAGGCCGTTTGGCCAGTTCTTCCCACGATCCTCCTTTTGTGAAATCAATGCCAGGCATACCATTGTATTTTATGCAATTATTGTATTAAAATTTTTTAAGGAAGTGCAATAGGCACAGTTAATTTCAAATATAGTAAGGTGAATGGGAACATAAAAGAATACCAGGTCTGGGTTTATAACTGGTGGGGTCATTGTTGTTTTATTCTGCCGACCCGAATAAGGGCTGGGAATGAACATGACGGCGGCAATATGCTGAATATGAACGTATTCGTCTGAGTGTGCAATTGTCTGGGCTGGGGAACATGGGGTGTTTGCAGCTTTTCCTGTATGGTTTCCAGCTGAAAACGGGGTGTTTATAGCTTTTCGTGTACGGTTTGCAGCTGTAAACAGGGTGTTTCCAGCTTTTCGTGTATGGTTTGCAGCTATAAACAGGGTGTTTGTAGCTTTTAAAGTATGGTTTGTAGCTGCAAACGGGGTATTTACAGCTTTTAAGGTATGGTTTCCAGCTGCAAACAGGGTGTTTGCAGCTTTTCTTGCATAGTTTTCAGCTGAAACTAACCCTTCCTAAACTATAAACAGGGTGAAAATATTTATTGGAGCCTGGCCAAAAAACCTGGGCGCTCGGGGACCCGCTTCAGGGCCTTCCATGACATTTTTAGTCTTCTTTGAGGATGGGATCACCCGCCGGACTTCGATTTCAAATACCATATAAAGGCTGCATCTTTTTGCATTCTCTTCAGAATAGATGGCATCTTTATGTACTTGTATCTGATAACTACCGCGTTATGCAAACGTTGGCGCAATCGCTTTTGCACGTGCAACGGCTCTATGTTTATATTTGTTTCTACACACGCTAATATGAAAAGAAAAATTCTCCGGTTTTTTTCCTGGATGGCCCTGATAAGCATTGTATCATTTAAGCCCCTGACCTCCATTTACAAGGATGGTTGGATTGACCTGAACAAGAATGGAA
>DASUVL010000858.1:0-10507 GCA_036379015.1 Niastella sp. | reverse complement strand
CTAAAAACAACACGGCCATTACTTATTACTAAACTCAAAAGGCTTTTAGTTATACAGTGCTTTTGTGGATAAACCCACCCTAAAAACTGAAAACAAAAAAGGCCGCCTCAAAATTACTTTTGAGACAGCCTCTTTTTTATTAGGGTACATACACTTATCCTTATTTTCCGCTTACTAACACCGTCGTTGCCGTTTCAAACAGATCGCGTTCTTTGGCTAACAGTTTAAAGGGTACGCTGTCCAGCTCCGGTAAATGATTTTCCCGGGAAATAATAACTGCATGTGGCTGTTGATGGATAACCTCATTCACCTGAGCCGGGTTATCCAACATTTGTATGGGTTTGTTTAAATAGAAGTTATAAGCCGGGTTATAGATCTTATACGCATATACCTGTTCGTCTTTATGCAACAGGTGCAGGGTTTTAGTAACCGGATTGTGCCGGTAAATAGCAGGATAGCCTATCGCCAGGAATAAAAAATTAAAGACCGAATACCCGGCTATGATTACGTGCATGGCTTTTTTCAACCCTTCCTTTTTTAAGTACCACCAGCTACCGGCAGCGGTAACTACAGGAATGGTAAACAACAAGGCCCAACCCCGGAATGGTTGGGTGGCTGTTTCAAGACCCAGTCCGATCCACGCGGCAGCTAATAACAGTACATTCAGCAGGAGTAATAGCCACAAAGGATATTGTTTGGCTTGTATTTGCCCCGTGATCACCTTGTTGATGAAATAACCTAACAGCACTGCTATAAATGGATAACAGGGCATTGGATAATTGGGCAGTTTGGTCCCGGATACACTAAAGAAAACAATGAACACCACCGTTACATACATGCACAACCTGATAAAAGGGTTGTTGTGGTACGTCCGGATCTTTTTAACCAGTTCGCCGGTAAACACCGATACCGGCAGCAAGCCCAGTAATACAAATAATGGCACCATGATAAAAAGACCGCCATGTCCTTCCATGGGTTCGCCAAAGCGATTAAAATTATGCCTGAAGAAAAATTCCCGGGTAAAGGCGCCATGTGTTACCTGGTGAATAATAACATACCAGGGTACGGCCACCAGGACAATGACGCCAATATATAATAACATGTTCCATGAAAACAACAGGTCATATTTCTTTTGCGAAATAATCCACCACGCTAATACCACAGCCGGCAATGCCAGCGCTACCGGCCCTTTGGCCAATGTAGCCAGTGCGGCGGCTACTGCTGAACAGATCAGCCATTTTAATTTTCGTTCCTGCCCATACGCATAAAAACAAAAAATGCCGGCTGTAATAAAAAAGATCAGGTAGGGGTCGGGTACCGACATCCGGAATTCAAACAAAAAATGGGTGCTTACCAGCAACACGGCAACGGCCCATATGGCAGTACCATAGCTAACAAACCGCCTGGTAAAATGCCAGGTGATCCATACCGTTAACCAACCGAATACGGCAGAAAAGAACCGGGCAGCAAATGCATTCATGCCAAATGCCCGGTAAGCCACCTGCATGAAATAATAATGCAGAGGCGGTTTATGCGGCCGCAGTTCTCCGTTAAAAGTGGGAACGATCCAGTCGTTGCGTTCCATCATTTCCCGGGCTGCCTGGGCATTACGGGCTTCATCCAATATATACATGGGCGTTGAGCCGATACCGGTAAATAACAAAACAGCAGCAATGATAAATAACCAGGCTATTTTATTACTGCGCAATTGTAATAGAACATTATTCCATTGTTGTAACATATGGCTGTGGTACAGGTTTTGGCGTATTGTTTTTTATAGGATCAATAAATATAAAAGGCAATCCGGGTAATGAAGAGGTAACAGTAGCGCCATAAAATAACAAACTGGCCATTACTGAAACTGTGTTGTCTAATCCAAAAAGATGTGCACCCCATAAAAAAACGACTTCCCGGGCGCCCAATCCGCCAATTGTAAACGGCAATACCGCAACTACCGACGAAATCAAAAAGATGAGCATATAGTGTTCAGTACGGATTTGAACGTGCAATGCTTGCAGAATACAATACATGCATACCACCTGAAATACCTGTACGGCAATACCCCAGCCGAAAGTGGGAAAAAAGCCCGGCAGAAAATACGGGAAGAAAATGTTGACCAGGAAGTAGAAAACCGGAATTGAAATAAGAATGGCGGTCATTAACCAAATACTATAGTAGCCCCCTTTAAAGGCGATCACCCAAAAAATGCCCAACAATAGCCCCAATGCCACCAAACCACTGAACCGGTCGAGCAAAACAGCTGCGGTTGTTTTTTTATACGCTACATTAAACTCTTTGGTAAGCCGTATTACTTTATACGCATCGCCACTAATTGAACCAGGCAAAAACAAATTGTAGAACATGCCCAACCAATACATCCGGATGTTACTCCACTCAGAAAGCCGGATCTCAATATTCCGGAAATAAATATTCAATCGTAACGAAGCGAAGAGTTTGGATACCATAAAAGAGCCAATGGCCATAATGATCCATACCGGACTGGCAACGGTAAGCGCCCCGGACAATTTCCGGAAATCTATTTTGTGGGAAATATACCAGATACACAGTGCCGTGATCACGATCTTGATCAGCAGCTTTAACAGTTTTCGCAACTTTTCAGATGGCATACGGAATGTAAGTATCATGAAACGATGTTTAAGTTGTTATTGCAATTGCATATGACTTTCATTGGTTACACCAACCCATTCAATTTTAACCCTGCGCGAATACCAGTATATGACCAGGGCCGATAGCACGCCAATTAAAGCGCCGGCCACTACATCGGCCAGGAAGTGTTGCCCCAGGTAGATCCGGGAATACCCGGTGATAATAGCGGTGATCAGATAGATCAAAGATACTCGCTTATTCCGGGTATTCAGCGCAAGCAAAGTGGCCAGCGCAAAAACACTTGTCGTATGACCCGATGGAAAACTGGTCATGCCCGTAAGGGTAAAGCCATCAATAAAATAAGGATACTCGGCATTAGAGATGATGGCGTGCGGCCGGGGTGTATGTATCGCCCGTTTTAAAACCTGCGAAATAATACCTGAAAACAGGTAGCCTGTGATCACCTGCATAGCCAGCGCAATACGTTCTGCCAGTAACAGGATCAGAAAAATAGCAATGGAAAAAACACCATCGCCCAACAAAGTATAGTTTTGAAAAAATGTATCCAGGTATAGGGTATGGATCGTATTGAGTTGAAAAAAAATGTTTTTGGCAGAAGAGAACGCAAGACTCGCTCCACTGAAAGCGAGCATGATAACCAATACACTCCAGAAAACAGGATCAGCCTTATATAGTCGAATGATTCCTTTCACCGGTTTTTTACAAAACTATTTGGAGGATGCTATCTGAATGTTACAGCAACGTTACCAGTTTGTTATGCGGTTTTCAATCAATATGCCCGTCTCATTAGTAATTAGTGTAATTTCGACGCGGATTTTCCGCAAAAAAAGGAATATCCTGCTCATTGGTAAATAGTTATAAGTTATTAAAACATGATCTGGTACGAAAACGACATTAAAAAACTGGAAGCATTAAATGGCACCTTACCGTATACCCCTGAAACGGTCCTGTATGGCAGCTCTTCAATACGGTTGTGGGAAGGAATGTATGATGATCTGAAACCACTTCGCCCCATTAACCTGGGATTTGGTGGTTCAACCCTGGCAGCCTGCGTTTGGTTCTTTGACCGCGTTATGGAACCTTACGCGCCACAGCATTTTGTTTGCTATGCGGGCGAGAATGACCTCGGCGATGGCCGTACGCCCGAAGAAGTATGTTTATTTTTCCGTCAGTTGCAGGCTTGTTTACAAAAACGTTTCCCGGAAGTGCCATTAACATTCATTTCCATAAAGCCCACGATTGCACGCTGGAATTTGGAAAAACAGGTGCGATATACCAACCAGCTGATAAAAGCGGAGATTGAAAAAGGCAATGGAAAACAGTATTATCTCGATATCTTCGATCACATGCTGGGCGCTAATGGTCAGCCGGTAAAAGAGTTTTTTGAGGCAGATGGTTTACATTTAACCAGAAAGGGTTATCTTATATGGAAAGAAGTGTTGCTAAATCATTTCGCAACAATCTTTAAAATTTCATAACAGACATTGAACAGCTTTTTGTGGAATTTGTCTGTCATTTGAACCTGAATGACCCGAAAATATTATAAGTGGTTTAGTCCTTCATTGTACAGGCACATGGAACTGCTTGTTTTCGGTCATGCCGGAACCTCGGTACTATTTTTTCCTACCCGCACTGCCCGTTTTTATGATTACGAAAACTGGAAAATTGTTGATGCGTTGCAGGATAAAATAGACCAGGGTTTGTTGCAATTGTTCTGTGTTGATAGTGTTGATGCAGAAAGCTTTTATGCATCTGTTCCGCCAGCCGAAAAAATTGCCCGTCATCTACAATATGAACGCTATATTTTACAGGAAGTGCTTCCTTTAATTATTTTCAGAACTAAGTTCACCGGGTTGATGGCTGCCGGTTGCAGTCTGGGCGGATATCATGCAGCGAATATCGCGTTTAAATACCCCGAATATTTTAATAAAGTAGTGGCCATGAGCGCCCGGTACGATCTTACGTTATCTGCTCAAACCTTCCCCGATCTGTTTAACGGGTATGTTGATGAGAATGTCTACTACAATATGCCCAGTATGTATATGCCCAATTTAACAGACACCCTGATGTTGGATAAAATCCGCAAACTGAGCATCAGTTTGATAGTGGGCAGGGAAGATCCCTTTTTAGAAAACAATAAAAATTTAAGCGAAGTACTTAGCAATAAAAATATCCAGCACTCCCTGTATATATGGGAAGAGGAGGCACACCGGCCTTATCACTGGCGAAAAATGGTGCGGTTGTATTTGTGAGTGGTGAGCCTGTCGGCCGGCCTTGCTTCGTGCTCCGTCGCTGACAGCCGTTCGCCGGAGGCCGAAGCCTATGGCGAAGGCACTCGGCCAAAGCCTATGGCGTCGGACGAAGTTTTGGCGCAAGCGACTGAAGCATCGCGACCCCCGACTCGTCGGGGCCGCCTTAGCTTAAGCGGTGGCTCAAGACGCAGCAGGCGAGTTGTGAGATGTGAGTGAGCCGGCGGCGCATAATGCCTGGCCAGTAAGCCCGGTTGTATCGTAGCGATCACAAAATGATCAATAGCCTTTTCCCTGGTGTTTTTATAGAGGAATTTACCAGTTAACTGACTGATATGAAAATGGGGCAGTTGTTGAATGATACGAACATTGTAACCCATTTTTTGCAGTGAATCGGCTTTCACCTGCGAGGTATATACTACAATATCATGCTGCATAGCATCCAGGTCACGGGTATCAATTTTATGTATAAACCCATTATAATAAAATTGAAAGGCATATTCCGACGACACATTACTGAACATATATACTGCAGGCTGTTGTTGCTTGTTCAGGAAGGCAGCCGCTGCATTACCCGACTGGTACTGAAATAATGCCGGGTAGAATAACGCGTTCAGAAAAAGATTGACTACCATTATTACCCCAAACGACCTGGCTAAAAGATGTTGCAAAGCGTTGCCCGGAAATATGCGGATCATGGCAAATGCCAAAATCGCCAATACAGCCATAGCGGGCATTTTATAAGGCAAACCCACTACAAATGTCAGTGCTATACAAGCAGCAAAAAGCAGGTAATACAACGTGTTCTGGCTATAGGTAATGGTCTTCAGCAATGCGTTATTCTTAAGATCAAATAACCAGGCTGCAACAACAATAGCAAAGAAAGGATACAATATATTCAGGTAATGCGGCAACTGGAACCGCGATAAAGAAAAGACAAGAAATCCTGCAATGGCGATGCCACTACAGATATAATTACCGGTTGCTGAAATAGCGGATCTATAATTTTTGATGGTTGAACCGATCTGTACAAACAGGATAATAGACCAGGGGAGAAAGGCCCATAATAAAGTATGCACATAAAATAACTTGCTGCCCGAACCTTTGATGGGACCTGTGTTAAAAAAGCGACCAAACTGGCTATCCCAGAAAAAGAAGCGGATACCCGACACATTATGTTGCCCGAATACCAGTTTTTCAGGATGCCGGTCAAATTGTATATACAAACTAACCAGCTCTGGCAAAGTAAACAATAACACCAGCGCCATGCTTAGCCACCAGCGATAATTGAGAAACTGTTTCCATTCCTTCTTTATGATCCATTCAATAACAAACCCCGCCATTACCATACAGGCAATGAAAATTCCCTTGGTCATAATGGCAAAGGCCAGTAATAAGGAGCCGGCCACATAATGTTTTAATTTATTGTTCCGGTAAGCGAGGTAAAAATAATAAGCTGCGCCAATCATCAGGCCGGTTAAAAAGGGTTCAGCCCGTACATCGTTGTTGGAAAGGATCAAATGCTCAATAGATAAATAAACAAGCACAGCCCATTGAGCGATTTGTTTATTATATAATTTACGGGCAAACGCATACGTATAATAGGCGCCGGCCAACCAGAATAACAGGCCGGGCAATTTGTAAGCAAATGAATTGATCCCGAATATTTTAAAACTAAAAGCAGTTATCCAGAAAGGAAAGTGCGGTTTGTCGAGCCAGTCATTACCCTCAACCATCAGGTTAACATAATCGCCGGTAAGCGCCATGTTTTTTGCAATGGTAGCATATAAAGCGCCATCGGGTTCAAGAATAGGCAGCAATAGCCCGCTTGCATTTACTGTTATACCAATAATAGTAAGCCAGATAAACCAGGCGTCAGTTGAGTACAGGGATTTTTTATGTAAGTCCGTTGGTTGTTCCAATTCCATAGTGTTCATTAAAAGCTAGGGCAAACTTAAGGAAGGATTTTTTAAATACTTATTATAATCCCGTTTTACCCAGGCTTCAAATATTTTGAAGACGCTCAAACCGGCAATAATACCAAGCGCAGCGCCTGCCACTATATCAAGGGGGAAATGTTTACCAACATACACCTGCGCCAGTCCGATCATAAACGCCCAAACCCACAACCAGTACCATTTTTGTTTGGTAATGTGCAGAATAGTATAGAACCAGAATGTTGCCAGTCCAAAATGATTGGCAGCATGGGAAGAAGGAAAGGAATATTTACCGCCGCAACCAATAATACCACGAACAACACCGATCAGGTCTTCATCATAACAGGGACGCAACCGCTCAAAATGCAATTTTAAAATGCCGGAGCTGGTGTAGTCTGTAATGGCAAAACAAAGTAAGGTTAAACAAATAAATTTTAAACCGGTTGGCTTGTCGCGGCGTAATGCCCAGTAAAGCATAAACGCATATAGTGGTATCCAGGTGTACTGGTTGCGCAGGAGTAACATAATAGCATCGAGCCAGCGGGCGCTCAATTTGCTGTGAATAAAAGTAAAAGTAATCTTGTCAATGTGATCGAGCCAGTCAAATAAATACATTACTGGTATGTTTTGATCATAAAAATAGTTTGGCCATGTGATGTTACTTTTACCGGTATATTAATTGTGTATGATCATGTACGCTGATTACAGCCGTGTCACGGTCCTGGCGAAGTTGAAGGGGAAACCGTGGCAGGGCTCACCTTGTAATTGTTGTTCTTACATTTTTCTTAACAATCACTTAATCTAACCATCCCTGTTTTGTAATATAACTTGCAGGCCCATGAGCGCAATGATCACGGATTTGGTATTGGTAACTGACATCCGGTCGGGTTGTGAGAAGGCATTTTTATTGGTGTACCGGCAGTTTCATGAGAAGCTGTATTTCTATTTCCTGCAAAAGACCCGTTCTGAAGATGTAAGTGAAGAGTTGGTACAATTAACTTACATAAAACTCTGGCAATACAGGCAAAACCTGAACATGGAATTGCCCATTTCACAGCAATTATTCCGCATTGCAAAAACCACGTTAATCGACGTATTGCGCAAAAAAGCCGCTAACAGACTGGTTCCAATGGATACGTTTTCACAGCTTGATGTAGCCGATTCACCCACCGACACACATGATGAACAGCAGGTAACACTGGTGCAGGAAAGTTTGTATCATTTGCCGCCCATGCAGCGTAAGATCGTTGCATTCCGGTTGGAAGGGTTATCAAACAAAGAGATCGCCGGACAAATGGCCATCTCCAAAAAAACAGTGGAGAACCAGGTGAACAGAGCGATCAGGGAGATAAAGAAGAAGGCGAAAGTTTCTATTATTTTACTTTTTACAATCCTTGATCACTTTTGAGGATAGCTAAATATAAAGTTATAAGGGGATGTTGATAAGGTGAAAAGTTGACAGGGTTAACAAGGCATAACAATGTAGCTTTATTAACTTGTCAATCTGTTAACTAGTTAACTTTTCAACTACTTTCTCATTCCTCATTCCTCTGTTTTTAATTTTTCATTTCTTCTGCCTTCACTTTTTCATTCTTCATTTCCCCGATTTCCCTTCAACATTCAACATTGGATATTCTTTATTCAATATTAAGGAATTGTTACCCGTGGGTGTAACCGCCTCCTTAAAACGTAATCTTTAACAATAGCACACGAAAAGTTTAAAATGCAAGTGACGAAAGCTTTACTGGTAAAATTCATCGAAAATAAATGCAGCAGGGAAGAGGCGGAGTTAGCCTATCAATACCTTTTAAAAAATCCGCATGTGTTAGATGAGCTGTTCAGTGAAGCAGATTGGGAAACCTACGACTCAAATGGGGTGCTCGAAAAACAGCAAAGCGATACCTGGTTTGCTTCCGTGCAAAAACAAAAAAATACCGGCCGGGTTATAGCCTGGAAACATTGGCTACGTATTGCCGCAGCGGCTGTTGTAATATTGGCCGTCGGTCTTTTTGTATATCAGTATATAAAACCTGATCATAAAAAGGAATTCAAGGATATAACAAAAATAAGGCTTGTTGAAAAAGCAGCTGAATCAAGACTGCAACGTTTTACAAACAGCAGCAATAAACCGTCGACCTACACCCTGGCTGATGGTTCTGAAATTACCTTATATAAAAACAGTACGGTTGAATGTAACCAGCCATTTGATTCCAGTAAGCGTGATCTGTTGTTACACGGCGAAGCATTATTTAAGGTAGCCAAAGATAAAACCAAACCTTTTACCGTATTTACTGAAAACTTTTCTACAACGGCATTGGGTACAGTTTTCAATATCAGTGCATATAATAACAAAAGCCAGTCGCGGGTAAAATTAATAAGCGGGAAAGTGGTGGTGAAAAATCTACAATCAGTTACCGATCCTGTTTATATGTACCCGGGCGATGAATGTTTGTTTAGATCCGGTGAGCAAAAGCTGGAACTGCATTCTTTCAAAACGCCCACACCTGTAAGCAAACCGGTCATTCATACCGGACAGGCAGTTACAGAAACAGAAGAGGAGATCGTTTTTTACAATGCCCCTTTGCAACAGGTCTTTAATAAAATTGGCAATATATATCATATAACCATTCATATAGAAGCGAAGCACCTGGAGAACAGGAAATTTACCGGCACACAATTTAAAAATGAATCACCAGATGAATTGCTAAGCACCATTGCCGGATTGAATAATTTACAAATATCCAAAGAAGGAACTATATACCTGCTACGGTATAACGAATAACATACAGCGGATCAGACAATACGCTACGTCAAATACGATGCTTTAAAATAATACCCCTCAATCCGGGCGTAAAGGGATTTGTACTGTACTTATAGCAATGAAATACTAATTGCCATTGTAGATGTGGTGCCATGCACGACATGGCACCGCTATGCCTGCTATTCTGTGAACAAACCAACAAACAGTAATATAAATTCAAAATAAGCTGGTTATGCGACACATGTACCAAAACTTGAAATGGGTCAGTTATTTAATATGGCTGCTCATAGTTATTCCCGGCTTTTCGCAGGAAAAACAACCTGCAGTAAAAGGGATCATCAAAAATGAAAAGGCAGAACCGCTCGAAGGGGTTTCTGTTTTAATTGAAAACAAAAAAACACAGTTTAAAACATCCGCTCAAACCGATGCCGCCGGTACGTTTGTGATAAACGAACTGGAAGCGGAAGGTTCTTACACCTTTATCTTTACCTATGTAGGTTACGATAAAAAGACATTGACTGGCTATCGTTATAAAAAAGGGGAAATGATCACCCTGGCCATTAAACTGGAACCATCTACCGGCGCTATGGAAGATGTGGTGATCGTAGGTTATGGCTCACAGAAGAAGATCAACTTAACCGGCGCTGTTGACCAGGTAAGCGGTGAAGAACTGGAAAACCGTTCTGTGCCTAACTTAAATCAGGGCTTACAGGGTTTAATACCCAACCTCAATGTCATCATGAATGATGGCAAACCCATACAGGCGCCAACATTAAATATTCGCGGTAATACCTCTATCGGCTCGGGCGGTAGTGCATTGGTTTTGATCGATGGGGTAGAAGGCGATCCCAGTATGATCAATCCGAACGATGTAGCCAGTGTTACCGTATTGAAAGATGCGGCCTCTGCGGCTATTTACGGCGCCCGTGGCG
>DASUVL010000857.1:0-3865 GCA_036379015.1 Niastella sp. | reverse complement strand
CTAAAAACAACACGGCCATTACTTATTACTAAACTCAAAAGGCTTTTAGTTATACAGTGCTTTTGTGGATAAACCCACCCTAAAAACTGAAAACAAAAAAGGCCGCCTCAAAATTACTTTTGAGACAGCCTCTTTTTTATTTTTCAAGGCTGTATTTGCTTGAAGTTTGTAACGCGTTTAGTTATTCTGCGCCTGATCCAGGGCACTCCGCAAATCTTTAATATCCACTATCATCCATTTGCCATCCTGTTTCTCAATCCAATATTTTAAGCGGCCGACAGTAGGTAGCCCAATAGTAATGCTTCCTTCATCGTTGGCAATTTTTTGGTGATCTACCGTCGATTTTTCAATACGCTTCAGATCTTCTTCGCAATCTTTCGATAACATTACAAAATCGAAGTCAAGCCCATTTACAGGCGCTTCTGTTTGTGGTGTTTTTTTCAGTTTTTCGGTGTACATGTTAAAATATGCACGCCACCTGGCTATGTATTTATTAGAAACAAATCCGCTCTTTTTTAATTCATCCAGGTACTGTTCAGTACCCGCAGCATTTACAACATAATACTTTGCTGAATCAGGATTCGTTGAACGGGTAACGATCTCAATTTTTTTAAGGTCGCTGCTATGCGCACGATACCATCTTAAAAAGTTGAGAATAGAAGCCGCGGGTTGCTTATTAAATGCCTCATCAGATGGAGGTACAGCATCAACTGCAAAATTATTTCCGATGTTCGGCATCTTGGTTTTATCGGCCGATGAGCAAGCAGCCAGGGCGAACCATATACAAATGGTAAGCTGTTTTTGGAGTTTCATATGGTAGGGGTTTTAGGTGTGAAAAATATGTAATGTGAATATAACAATCAAAAAAGGGAAATGCAAACACGCGTTCGTTTTATTTTAGTATGTTCCACGCGTTCTTTTTTGTGACTAAGATCATAAAACACTCTATTAAAGCAGGTTATGCTACAATATTTTTGCCTAACTGTAATAATATAACTACATTAGTAGCCACCTCATCTTATTAATCCCGCTCGTCCTCCCTACATAAACATAGCCGGCCCGTATTTTTTTAACCCATAAAACGAATTGATTTATGAGAAAAATCCTTTTGGGCACCGTTTGCATCCTATTATTAGCTGCCTGTAAAAATGAAGCAGAAAAAACCACGGAGCCGGTAATAGCCGCTGAATCAACCAAAACGCCAGCACCTGTTGAGTTTGCTGATCAAAAGTACATTGACATGGGAAAGAAAGGGCTTGAACAATTTGCCAGTGGCGATATCGATGGCTGGCTTAGCCGGTTTGCGGATAATGCCATCTACCGGTGGTCATCGGGTGACAGCCTGGCCGGTAAAGCAGCTATTGCCAAATACTGGAAAGACCGTAGAATGAATGTTATTGATTCCCTTCGTTTCAGTAACGAGATCTTTCTACCAGTTACAGTGAACCAGCCACAGAGTATGGAAGCCAAAGGTACCTGGCTACTAAACTGGTACCAGGTAAATGCAACCTATAAGAATAAAGAGAAACTGCAATTCTGGGTGCATTCAGCCATGCACTATAATAACGATAATATGGTTGATGAGGTAATACAATATATAGACAGAGCGCCCATTAATGCAGCATTGGCGAAGAAGAAGTAAGAAGAATGAAGTCTGAAGTCTGAAGTCTGAGGTCTGTGGTCTGAAGAGTCTGTATTTCCGACTTCCGACTTCCGACTTCGTACTTCATACTTCCCTCTTCATGAACCAACGGCCAACGCCTTTGAAGGAGACGAGTTCTCCCTGAGCGTCGGCTAGTTTGGTAACAATTTCCCATTCGCCTTCAAACTGGTCATTAACAAACTGACCGGAATAGCAAATTTCCTGGGAAGGTAATTTTGGCAGGAATCGCGGTCCGTCTTTTTCGTGCTGCCAGTAATGCGGGTACCGCTTTATAAAAGTGATCGTATTGCCAAGCACAGATCCTTCAATTGAAGCAGGCTGGTTAAAATGAGCTGTCGCTTCGGTATCTGTGCACTCACCATTTAATAACCCATTAACAATTGTTATATTCATTTCAAAAGCAACCGTTTTACCTTTTATCGGCTCATCGTATTCCTCACCATATGTATATGCTCCTACCCATTTACCACAGTAATGCTGATCGTTCATATTAACTCAAATTATATTAATTTGATAGACTATAAAAATAGCCATAATGCCCTATTTAGAAAAGATAAATTAACGCTAATATCCCCGCCTTTCTAATTGCCACGTTCATAGTTTATTAGACCGTGATTCGTTATTGAAACGTTATTATTATTTTCTCCGTTTATACTTAGCGTACTTTTTGCCGTCTAATAATTGAATTTTAAAATAACAGTAAGATGAAAACAGTATCATTGATAATAATCTGTGCATTGGGTTTAACATTCCATGCATCGGCCCAAAAGGTGATACGCGCTGCGCCACGTTATTACCCTCGATCTCATGTTTCAGTTGGAGTTGGATTTGGCACCTGGGGGCCTTATTCCCCGTATTGGTACAATCCATGGTACGCTTATCCCCCGGGTTACGGATACGGATATAGACAGCGACCTACCAAACTTGATCTTGAAATACAAGATATTCAGCTTGATTACAAGGACAGGATATGGTCGGCACGTCATGATGAAGGTCTTTCCAGAAAAGAAAGACGGCAAAAAGTACATGATTTGAAACATGAACGTGATAATGAAATTCTGCAGGCCAAGAAAGATTATTATAAGAGACGGTAGTTTGTTACCGGTGAGTGAAAGGTAATGAAGTAAGAGGTAGGAAGTAGGAAGTATGATTTCCCTAATTTCCTACCTTTTGTTTATTTCTGATCTCCTGATTTAAAGATTTTTAGATTTCTATTGGTTTTAGCTTTCTGATAAATCTCAAAATCTCTAAATAGCAGGATCTGGTAAGATCTTCGGCTCCATAATTTCACGGGTATCTACCGGCGTTATATGTAACCTGCTGCACCACTGAGTAAAACTGTCATAGATGCCTTTGAGCACATCTTTTTGAGCTGGTGTCAATTCCTGCACATACGCCCTGCTGATAGTACGCACCGGTAACCCCCGCAGTTGTAAAAAATACTTGGCGCTCATGGGATATGCCTGGTGAATAAGCGGATCAACCCGGGTAAGCTCTGACTGTAACCATTGCACATCTGCCAGTTTATTGGCATCATTCGCATTGTTACACATCCATACCAGCACTTCAGGATAAAAATTACCACTTATGGAAGACATACCTCTTGCGCCCATTTGCAGGCTATGCATGGCATTGGGTGTGTGCGCATCAAAAAAGTCAAAGCCCGGTACATTGGCAATCTGCAATTTCTCCTTTATTTTATCCAGGTCAATGCTGGTGTCTTTATGATACTTTAACCGGCCTGTTGACAGCAATGTTTTAAACACATCGGTCGACAAAATACGTTTATAAGGCGCCGGACATTCGTAAGTGCCCATGGGAATGTTGGGCGTTAATGAAAACATTTTATCGAACCGCTTCAACAATACATCATCGCCATCATCAACATTGGCAAAGTGACCGGTAATTAATACCACCGCATCGATGCCGGTGTCATATATCTTTTTACTGAACTCGGCTTTATCTTCAATGGTGAGCCCGAAGGAACCAGTTGCAACCACCGGTACACGGCCATTTACGTACCTCACAATGTGGGCAGTTAGTTCAAGCCGCTCATCCTCACTGATACTATACATTTCGCTGCTAAGGCAGTTGGCAAAAAAACCACTTACTCCGGCTGCCAGGTAAAAATCGATCAACCGTTCAACCATATCGAAATCAATCTTTGCCTTCAGGTTAAACGGCGTTATCATTACCGGAACA
>DASUVL010000856.1:0-6596 GCA_036379015.1 Niastella sp. | reverse complement strand
TATTCATATGCCTCGGTTTCCTAATATTGTTCTACTCGTCTCTTCTTCCTTCGTTCAACGCATCTTTATCACCACCTCCCAAGCTGTAATAATCGTTTTCTTCATCATCTTCATCTTTTTTGGGGTCATTATCTTCTTCCGGCATATCCAGGTCGTCACCGGTGCTGTCTTCGTCAACTGCCGCTTCATTTAAAGGATCGCCATCCAGGTCCACATCATCGAGGCCTTCTTTTCTTACCAGTTCATCGTCGTTCATGTCCATATCCTGGTCGGGATCACCCAGCAAGGCGAGGTCTTCGTCTGTTACATCAGCTTCGGTACCCATAATAATTTTTGTGTCGTCATCTTCCTCAAGCAGATCTTTTCCCTCGCGAATGCCTTCATCATCATCAGAGGCAATCGTTGTATCGCGCATTGCTCCTGCTACACCTGGGTTTACAATATTTTCCTGGTCTGGAATTTCAATATAGGCATTGCCATCCTCTGTCAGTTTTTCTTTTCTTCTTTTGCTGGCAGTGGAATCTTTCGCATTTGTTGACTGGTCAAGCGAAGAAGTGTCGTTTTGCTCCTTTTCAGGAGGTTTATTTTTAGGTGTTTTAGTTTTTGCCATAACGGGATATTTTATAGTTATCCCTGAAAAAACTATGCCCGGGGAAAGAATCATTAACTGACAGAAAAACAGCCTTTAAGGTGATAGTTACAGCAGTCCATGACAGTTTATCCTTAATTAAAACAGGCTGCTAATTAAGCTGTTTTGGCATGTGCTGCCTTATTCCATGTTAATATAGCTTATAACAATGTTAATGGGGTAAAATAAGCAATATCAAATGTTAGCGTACTTGCAATAGTAAAACTGCT
Source organism: Niastella sp. (assembly GCA_036379015.1). Taxonomy (GTDB): domain Bacteria; phylum Bacteroidota; class Bacteroidia; order Chitinophagales; family Chitinophagaceae; genus Niastella. The sequence goes on along the minus strand of DASUVL010000856.1, from coordinate 5,738 downwards.
TAAACTCTATTTTTAAACTCTAGCGACTATCATACGGCCATTAGGCTATATGATCTGCAAAAATTGACTGCTGTATGGAAAAGAAATCAATTTCTTCAAGGCGTATATTGACCCGATTACGCCGGGTATTTGTTCTCCTCACCATTCTTACATGTTGTTTCTATGCAGAGACCGTAATGGCACAAGGTATAAATGTGCATGGAACGGTAAAAGATGCAAAAGGAACAGGTCTGGGTTCCATCACCGTAAATGTTAAAGGAACCAATATCGGCACTACAACAGGTGCTGATGGTAAATTTAAATTGATGGTACCCGATGAAAAATCCGTTCTTGTATTTTCTTCGATTGGATTTATTTCCAGGGAAATAACAGTAGGTTCTCAAACGGAGGTGGATGTTGTTTTAAATGCCGGTAACGCTGCTATGGACGAAGTAATTGTAATCGGCTATGGTACCCAGCGTAAGAAAGATGTTACGGGCGCCATTTCTTCTGTTAGTGCAAAACAAATTGCAGAGCGGCAGGCGGTAGATGTGCTGGATGCCATGCAGGGACAGGCGCCAGGACTTCAGATAGCCCAGGAATCGGGCCGCCCCGGAGCAGGTAACTCGGTGCGTATTCGTGGAATTGGGACCATTCAGGGTGGAGCCGATCCGCTGTACATTGTAGATGGCGCTCAGGGCGTGAATATCGATGGTATTAATCCAAATGATATTGAATCCATCGAGATCCTGAAAGATGCGGCCTCGGCTGCGATCTATGGTTCTCGTTCAGCCAACGGGGTAGTGATCATTACCACCAAAAAAGGTAAGGAAGGAAAGCCTACGCTCGATGTACGGTATCTGACAAGCTTAAGCCAGTTGACGCATAAATTACCACAGGCAAATGCAGCCGACCGCCGTTTACTAGAGTATAAGCGTAACCCCGCCAACGGCGGATTTAACACCGATTCATTAAATCCTTCCTTCAATGCGGATAATGATCACCAGGACATGCTTACCAGAACAGCTAATCGCCAACAGGTGGATGTAAGCCTGGGTGGCGCTTCAAAGAATTTGAATTATTACGGAAGCCTGGGTTATTTGAAAGATGAAGGGATTATCATCAATAGCTGGGCGAAGATCATGCGCGGCCGGTTCAATATCGATTATAAAGCAACCGAGAAGCTTACATACGGTAACCGCATCCAGTTTTCGTACCAAAACGAAAACCGGATCAATGATGGAAATACCCTGAACCAGGCAATACAACGTCCGCCTAACTTTCGGATATATTTCCCTGATGGCACGCTTGCCGGACAGATCGGTGGCCGTAGAAATCCGGTTGCTGAAGCACTGTTACGCAAAAATGAATACCAGACAATGGACGGTAACTTCTATAATTATATAAGTTATCAGTTTTTGCCTGAATTGAAATTAACGGTGGATGCAAATATAAAAGCCAATTACACGCATCACCTGCAGTTTTCGCCAAGACTATTAAGCAGCAGTAGCGACAATGATGGCAGTGATGAACAGGACCTGAATACGTACTGGATGACGCAGGCTTATTTAAACTATAATAAAACACTGGCTGGTGACCATACTTTAACAGGGGTGTTGGGAGTAAGTGCCGACCGTGATTTCAAGCGCGGATCAGAGATCTCGGGCACCAACTATGTTACTGAAGAGGTTACTACACTCAATTCACCGCAGGTATACGGTATTCCTAATACCAGGGAAGAAAGATTTACTTCTACTTCGGCTTTTGCCCGGTTGGGATATAGCTATAAGGGAAGATATCTCTTTAACAGCAATTTCAGGGCAGATGCTTCGTCGAAGTTTGGAAAAGAAAACCGCTGGGGTTACTTTCCCTCTGCTTCGGTGGGATGGCGTTTTAGCGAAGAATCATTCATGAAATGGGCCTACAGGTACCTGGATGAAGGAAAGATCCGCGCCAGCTATGGTGTAACAGGTAATGATCGAATAGGAGCATATGATGCCATCAGAACGTATACATTCGGTGAAAGTGATGGTAATGATAATGGTAACTGGTATAATGGTATTTCAGGTGTAGCGCCTTCTGCAACTTTCGGTAATCCTGCTTTAAGCTGGGAAGAAACAAAACAAACCAACATTGGGCTTGACCTGTCGTTCTTTCGGGGCCGCTTAACAGTTACAGCCGATTATTACAATAAGGTAACTGATAAGCTACTGTATCAGGCTCCGCTTCCATACGAAACCGGCTTCAATGAAGTGAATGTAAATATCGGTTCCATTCAAAACAAGGGTTTTGAGTTTATATTAAATGGCTACCCGGTACGGAATAAAGATTTTTCATGGAACGTCATTTATAACATGTCGTTCAATAACGCTACTATTAAGAGCCTGTATGGCGGCGTTCCCATTGCCTCTACTAACTGGATCACCCAGGAGGGACAGCGTTTAGGTGATTTTTATGGTTGGAAGGCGCTCGGGGTATACCAATACGATGAATCTAACGCATATACCGATAACTGGGAACAACTTACGCCTGTATTCACTGGTGGTGTTTTTAATGGCTATACGTTCGATGGCAAATCGTACACTGGCAGGGTAAACAAATTAAAAACACAGGGTAATGTTTTAAAAGGTGGCGACATGATATGGGAGAATAATAGCAAAGACAGTGTGATAGATGACGCTGACCGTATTCCATTGGGTAATGCCCAGCCTAAATGGACAGCCGGTATTGCCAATCAATTTACTTATAAAAATCTAAGCCTGTCGTTCAATATATATGTAAGCTGGGGCGGTCTGTTGTACGATCGTGCCCGCAACCAATTGACCAACAACCTTATTTCCAATGTAACACCTGATCCTGAATATATTCACGATTCATGGGGACAACAAGGTGATATTACAAAATGGCCGGTTCCAAGAAACAATGGAATGGGTAATGCCCGGGAATTAAGTAGCATTTACCTTGAAGATGCTTCGTTCATCCGGTTACGTAATGTTCGGTTAACATATACATTACCCACGAATATTACTTCCAAAATAAAAATGAAAGGCGCTACTGTGTATTTGTATGGTAACAATTTGGCTACCTGGACCAATTACTTCTGGTATGATCCTGAAATTGCTTTCAACAATGCTTTGGAAATGGGGCAGGACAATGGCCGCTATCCGCGGAAAAGAGAATTTGGCGCCGGTATTAACCTGAACTTTTAAAACGTACATGCAATGAAAAAAATTATCTATTATACATTGATCCTGGGCCTGTTTGTAAGTGCAGGCTGTAAAAAATTCCTTGATCAGGAACCTATTTCCGATATCTCGCCAGAAAGTTTCTGGAAAACGGCCGATGATGCCAAAACAGGTGTGGCAGCCATATATGATGGCGTTCAAAAAACGCTGAACGGTAATTATACCGATTGGGGCGATGCACGGTCAGACAACTTTACGTATGGAGGAACGGGTGAGAACCAGATCAACATAACCCTGAATGGATTAAATGCACTGACCGGAGCAGCAAACTGGAACAATCTGTATTATACAATTGGTCGTGCCAACCTGGCCATTAAGTATATTCCCGAAATTCCTTTAACATCCGCATTTACCGAGGCGATACGTAACAATTATCTGGCCCAGGCTTACGCCATCCGGTCGTATATGTATTTTTATGCTGTCAGGTTATGGGGTGGGGTACCGGTTCGGCTGGAGCCTTATGAAGATCTGAATGAAGATCCGCTTGCTCCCAGAACATCTGCCGATGAGATCGTAAACAATATCATTTTACCGGATCTCACCAAAGCCTATACCCTGGTTAATAAGGCAAATACCCTTGTTTGGGAAATGAACCCAGGCGCTATTCTGGCATTGCAAACCGATGTGTATATGTGGAAAAAGGATTATACAAAAGCGCTTGAGGCTTCCCAGAATCTCATTAACCTTAGCTATAAATATGATGTGACTGCCAACAATTTTAGCGACTTTAAAAAGATCTTCCTCGATCCGGCCAACACCAAAGAAACCATCTGGAGCCTTAACTGGGATTATACCCGCGACGGAGGGAATGGTATAAACAAAATTGGATCAGGCGGTAATACCTCTCAATATTATATCGACAGTACGGTATTCCTGCGTTTTGAAAGCAATAAGAACGATATCCGTCGTTGGGCTACCTACGACACTACAGTAATGTACACCACTGCGCCTAGAATTATACAGATAGGTAAATTCTATCCGGTGAATAGTGCCAACAAACCGGTACCACCTGCCAACGCACAGAACGACGCAAAACTGACCTTATATCGCATGGCCGATATCTTGTTATTACGTGCGGAAGCGCTGAATAAAACAAGCGCGAGTAAAACGGGTGTCTTCACTATTGTTAACCGCATACGTACGCTAAGGGGCGCAACGCCATTGGTGGCTACCGATTATCCCACTGATCGCGATGTGGAGACCGCCATCCTGGATGAACGCCAGTTGGAGCTTTTTGCCGAAGGCAAACGTTGGTTCGACCTCGTGAGAACGGGCCGCGTGATAGAGGTAATGGATGCCAAAGTACGTTATCGCCAGCGATTGCTGAACATCAGCCAAACGGGGTTCGATGATACGCGGAAAATTCTGTGGCCTATTTCACGGGCAGCGTTGACCAGGAATACATTAATCGGTCAGAATCCACCTTATTCCGAATAAACATACTTGTAATATGAAAGCGATAAAAATGAAACAACAAATTATATATAATGCCATTTTCATTGGGTTACTGATAGTATGTATGACCGGTTGCAAAAAAATAGCCGGTCTGAGTTTACAGGAGAATGCAGGTCATGAAACCAGTATACTCGATGCGCATATTAATAAAACGGCCTGGCAATATTTAAAGGAACGTAGTGTGTTAAGTCCAACCGATACCATTTTCAAACGCATGTATGAAGCGATCGTTTATTCAGGTATCGATTCAGCAGAATATACCCAGCCGGGCAGAACATTTATTCTTCTGCATAACGACGCTGTTTTCAGGACAGCCACTCCACAACCTACCGATAATTATTGGTCTCGTTATAAAGTCAATAACCAGATACCTAAAAGCTGGACGGCCTATACCCCGCAACAGGTTAAGAACTGGTTGTTGTATTTAATAGTTAAGGGTGAGTACAGCTATGATAACATCACTTCGGAAAATGTGGAAGTAAAGACGCTTTTGCCCGAAGGAGCCGATGCGGCCAATCCGGGAAGCATTATGACTTTCGTGTTGTCGAACGACAGAGATTCAAGAGTGCGGATAAACGACTTTATCAACAGTGTTCGCGCCACTGCCGGCCGTACCTCCGGTATTTTAAGCGACAATGGCCCGATACATGTGGTAGACAGGGTAGTGGAGTATGGAATAAAACCGTAAAATATGGTTACAATAGATAATTGAATTCTGGCCCGGAACTGCATGTGTTCCCGGGCCAGAATTTTAAGTTTAACGTTCAGGATGCAACCAGTGAGTGACTGAATGCAATCTTTACTGGTGACAGGATAATAGAATTGATATCTATAACAGAAGGAATGATGCAAATAATAAGATGGCTGTTTTTGTTGATGATCGTGAGCGAGACAACACGTGCCCAGCAAACGAACCGATTAACAGGTAACTGGGAGTTTTTAAAACAGGATGTTGGAGGCATTTGGGAAATTGTTCGTCCGGTAGTTAAAGGAAACCCGGAAAGCGTACCGCTATGGCAAACCGTGCAGCTGCCGCATTGTGTAAATGCCGAAGATGCA
>DASUVL010000855.1:0-2507 GCA_036379015.1 Niastella sp. | reverse complement strand
GATCTAATCAATGCCGGCGTAACCTCTTCCGGTATTACTTATAATGGCAGCGCACCGGACCTGGGCGCTATTGAATCAGGAAATACATCCACTACATATTCACTTACTACCAACGTTTCCCCGTCTGGTGGCGGTAGTGTTTCCCGCAGTCCCAATGCGACTACCTATGCATCCGGTACCGTGGTTACGTTAACCGCAACACCTGCATCGGGTTATACGTTCACTGGTTGGAGCGGTGGCGCCAGCGGAACAAACACGAGTACTACGGTTACCATGAACGCCAATACCAGTGTTACCGCTAATTTTACCAACAGCACCGGCACCAGCTATACCTTAACCACTACGGTTAGTCCAACAGCGGGTGGTACTATTACCCGCAGTCCGAATGCGACTACTTACACTGCCGGTACCGTGGTTACCTTAACCGCTACGCCTGCATCGGGTTATAGTTTCAGCAGCTGGAGTGGGGGCGCCAGTGGAACAAGCACTACTACTACGGTTACGATGAATGCCAATACGAGCGTTACCGCCAACTTTACCACAAGCAGCGGTGGCACCACTTTGCGTATTGATGATAAATCAGGTACTGGTATCGGTTACTGCAGCGCCAATGGGTCAAGACAAAACACCTATACCGGGGCCGATGGTGGTTATTATATTAATCTGAGCAACTCAAGCGGACAGGGAATTACCTGGGCAACCAGCGCCGGTTCAGCGGGTACCTATAACATTCGTTGGCGTTATTCCAATGCGGGTACGCAAAGCGCCACAACAGCAAGGGTGCTGGTGAATGGCGTACAGGCAGTTGCCAGCGTGGCATTTCCGCTGACTGCTACCTGGAGTACCTGGACTACCACCGCCTGGATACCGGTTACGTTGGTCGCAGGAGCTAACAAGATCAGACTGGAAACAACCGTATCTTCTGAGTTTGCGATGATCGATTGGATAGAGATCAGCGGAAACAATCCAACTGAAGTATCATGCAGTGCTGCTACGGGCGCCCGTATGGTTACACAAAATGAAGGCGCCGAAACCAATGTAATAGTAGAAGGATCACCCATAGTTGTTCCCAATCCAACGCAAGGGTTATCAACGGTGCGGTTTACTATTTCAGGTCAGCAGAAGGTGATCGTAAACCTGTATGGGTCTGACGGCAGATTGGTATCAACATTAGCGAATCGCTTGTTCGCAGCTGGTACACATGCCTTGCCGGTTGATTATAAAGGATTACAAAAAGGGGTTTACTTTATTTCTGTCAGTTACGGCGGAAAGCAACGGATCCTGCAAAATATTCTTACCAGGTAAATAATACTATGGAGGGCTGCTTTTATGGAAGCAGCCCTTCTTTAATTGACAACCTAATTGTAAAAATCAAAAACCACGGATATGAAAAGCAAGATATTTACACTGCTATGTGTATTGATGACTTTTTTTTCGTTATCGTATTCGCAGGACCAATGTGCTCCTGTGGGTTGGTGTACGCAAAATGGTGGAACTACCGGTGGCGGTAGCGCATCACCTGTTACTGTAAATAATATAAGTAACCTGACCACACAGGCCAATGGCTCGGGTTCAAGAGTGATCTATGTGAGTGGAACAATGGGTTCAAATACCCGCGTTCGGGTTGCGGCAAATACAACTATTATAGGATTGCCTGGCGCAAAATTGGTTGGTGGATTTGATGTAAGAGGCAACAATGTCATTATCCGAAATATGATTGTACAAGGGCCGGGGGCTGTAGATGTGGATGGGGTGGATTGTATTAATATTGACGGATCTTCCACTACCAATGTGTGGATAGACCATTGCGATATTTATGACGGGCAGGATGGTAACCTCGATATCACCAACGGCGCCAGTTTTATTACCATTACCTGGACAAAGTTACATTATACTTCTGCTTCCAGCAATCACCAGTTTTGTAACCTGATTGGTAATTCAGATAGTAAAACATCTGATCGGGGCCGGTTGAAAGTAACTATGATGTACAACTGGTGGACGACCGGTACAGTTGAACGGATGCCCCGCGTACGCTTTGGGCAGGTACATGTGGTTAATAATTTATTTGATAGTCCGCAAGCCGATTATTGTGTACGTGCCGGTATAGAAGCAGATATTTTGGTGGAAAGCAATTATTTTGATGCAGTGAATGAACCCATCAACCTGTTTGAAAATGATTTTACGGCAATAACAGCACGGAACAATGTATTTAATAATACAACCGGTAACACCGCTGGCAGTGGTACCTCTTTTACGCCGCCATATTCTTTGGGCATAGCTGCAGCTGCTAATGTTAAGGCATTAGTGAGCAATGCTACCTGCGGGGCAGGCGCTACCTTGCCATCGCCAACACAATGCGGTTGTGGGACCAGCACGCAATATACATTGACTACATCAGCCAATCCTTCTGCCGGGGGAACCATTACCCGCAATCCCAATGCGACTACCTATGCACCCGGTACCGTGGTTACGTTAACCGCAACACCTGCATCGGGTTATACGTTCAC
>DASUVL010000854.1:0-5807 GCA_036379015.1 Niastella sp. | reverse complement strand
AGCGAGTATGCCTCTTTTCTGATTGACATCGGCCTCCAATTGCTGTAACTCGGCGCGAAGCTGCGTAATGCGTGCGGCTCCGGCATCTATTTCACGTTGCAGCTTATCTTTATCAGTATTCTTTTGTTGCTGAAGGGCATTCATTTTTTGCTGCCCCTGGTTTGTATACTGCCCGTGTACTTCATTTATTTTGCTGATATAAAACTCGGCGTCGGTCATCAGCTTTTGGGCAGTAACGGTCTTGTCGAGCGACTTCGCCATCTGGTAAGCTAACTGGTAGGTATGTTCGTTTACCTGCCCGATGCTGGTGATCGCTTTGTAAAATTCATAAAAATCATAGCCCGGCATATTAATCGAATCGAGGCCTGATTCATATACGTCAATTACGTCTTTAACAGTAGGATCGATAGCCGGTGGAGGAACAACCCCCGAAATGGAACTGGTTTTAACGGGAGGAGTATCTGTAACGGGAAATGAAAAAGATTCGGTTGTATCTTTTTTGGCAGTTTCTTTGGCAGCTTCCGTATCGCTATCTTTTACAAACAGGCTTTTCCAGTTTTTCATCTTGGAATTATAAGGGTTTACTTAAGGTAACTTAAAAGGGGATTCAACTGTATCACTACAATTAATCCTTATTTTTTTTATATAAATAAGACAATGATAAGCAGTGTAATAAATACGTTTATTTATTACCTGCTTTTCTTCCCTGATTAAATTTGCCTTTTCTGGTAATTATAGATGCAATGGTAAATAACACAAATATACGTATGCGTATTCAAAACGCGATGAATTGAAGATTATTGTAATGTGACTATGGTTCTGGGTTTTAAGTTTTGAGCTCGGGGTTTTCTTCTTCTTACTTCCGTCTTCGGACCTCCGACTTCTGACATCAGACTTCCGACTTCTTACTTCTGACCTCTGACATCAGACTTCCGTCTTCCGCTTTTACTCCATACTCGCCGCCACCAGTTCCGCCACATCAAACACTTTCACCGATTCTTCTTTTTCCTGCTGTTTTACGCCATCGGTAAGCATGGTATTGCAAAACGGACAGGCAGCGGCGACAATAGTTGCTTCGGTGCCAATTGCTTCCTGTATACGTTCCTGGTTAATACGTACATTGCCTTTTTCTTCTTCCTTGAACATTTGCGCGCCACCGGCGCCGCAACACAAACCTTTGCTGCGGCAACGTTTCATTTCTACCAGTTCGGCATCCAGCGCTTCCAGTACTTTACGCGGCGCTTCATAAATATCATTGGCCCGGCCCAGGTAACAGCTATCGTGATAGGTGATGCGTTTTCCTTTGAAGGAACCGCCTTCTTTTAAGGTTATTTTACCGTCATCGATCAGCTGCTGTAAAAAGGTGGTATGGTGTATGACCTCGTAATTACCGCCCAGTTCAGGGTATTCGTTTTTGAGGATGTTAAAGCAGTGCGGACAAGCCGTTACTATTTTTTTTATGCCGTAGTTATTCAGTGTTTGAATGTTCTGGTAGGCCATCATCTGGAACATAAATTCATTACCAGCGCGCCGTGCAGGATCACCGGTACAACACTCTTCCTTGCCCAGCACAGCAAAATTGATCCCCACTTTGGTGAGTATGGTGGCAAATGCTTTGGTGATCTTTTGCGCCCGCTGATCAAAACTTCCTGAACAGCCAACCCAAAACAGGATATCCGGCGCGGTGCCGGCGGCGGTCATTTCAGCAACAGTTCGTATTTGCATGTGGTATACCAGTTTACGTGCCTCAAATATAAGGGATAAGCCGGCTAATTCATACATTATGACCACCTGTGTATTTAGCAGCCCTTTTGCCTGCAGAACGGTTATTTTTGGTACATTCAATCTGAACAACTACATCACCATGAGAAAAAAATTGCTTATACTTTTTTCCTGCACGTGCTTTATAACAACCATACAGGCGCAGAGAACGCCAGTCATAGAACAAACATCGCCCAAAGTGGCCAGGCCTGGTGAAAATACCAATGCCAATACGGTGCGCCTGGCGCTTGACAGCAGCGTTACCACTGCCAATGCCATTACCATTAAAGGACAACGGGTACCCTATAATGTAACTGCGGGTTCCATGCCGGTGTGGGATGAGCAGGGAAAACCATTGGCAGGTGTATTCTATACTTATTATGAAAGATCGGATGTGAAAGATATGTCGACCCGGCCGTTGGTAATTTCATTCAATGGTGGCCCCGGCACCTCTTCGGTATGGATGGAGATCGGTTATACAGGTCCGCGAATGCTGAAGATCGATGATGAAGGATATCCCATTCAGCCATACGGTTTAAGAGATAACCCGCATTCAATACTCGATGTAGCCGACATTGTATACGTTGACCCGGTGAATACCGGTTTTTCGCGGCCGGCTGATAAAGAAATTCCAACTTCTACTTTTTTTGGGGTCACTGCCGATATCAAATACCTCGCCGGCTGGATCAACACTTTTGTAAGCCGGTTTAAGCGCTGGCCATCGCCCAAATTCCTGATCGGGGAGAGCTATGGCACTACGCGGGTATCAGGACTGGCACTGGAATTACAGAACGCCCAGTGGATGTACCTTAATGGCGTTATTCTGGTTTCACCTACCGACCTGGGTATAAATCGTAATGGCCCGGTAGATGCCGCGTTGTCATTACCTTATTATGCAGCTACAGCCTGGTTTCACAAAAAATTACCCGCCGATCTGCAAAGCAAAGACCTTACAGCCATGTTGCCCGAAGTAGAAACGTTTACCGTCAATGAACTGATACCCGCATTGGCCAAAGGAGGCAGTTTATCGGATGCCGATAAAAACGCCATTTCCGCTAAAATGGCGCGTTATTCGGGTTTGTCGCAACAATTCATTTTGCAGAATAACCTCGAAATACTTCCCAATGCTTTCTGGAAAGAATTATTACGGGATAAAGGATATACTGTGGGCCGGCTCGATAGCCGGTACCTGGGCATTGACCGGAAAGATGCGGGTACAACGCCTGATTATAATGCCGAGCTCAATTCGTGGCTGCATGCATTTACGCCGGCCATCAATATGTACCTGCGCGATGAATTGCGTTATAAAACCGATCTGAAATATTATATGTTTGGTCCGGTTTCACCGTGGGACCGCTCCAATGACAATACAGGGGAGAACCTGCGGCAGGCCATGGCGCAGAATCCTTTTCTGCACGTGTTGGTACAGTCGGGCTATTATGATGGCGCCTGCGATTATTTTAACGCCAAATACAACATGTGGCAAATTGATGCGGCAGGTAAATTAAAGGGACGCATTTCGTGGGAAGGATATCGCAGCGGACATATGATGTACCTGCGGAAAGATGACCTGGCTACCGCCAATCAGCATCTGCGTGATTTTATTCTGAAAGCTATACCGGGGAATAAGCCGGCGAGATATTAATATCGAATGTAGAATTTGGAGAAATGAAAAATTAAGAATGAAGAACAGAGAAATGAGAAAGTGAAAATCGAATATAGAAGTTGGAAATCGAAATTGTAAGCTGGATTCATGACTTTCGACCCTCTTTTACATACAGACTGGATATTGGATATTCAACATTTAGTATTTGGTATTCACTTTTTCATTTTTAATTTAACATTCTTCATTTCCCTGCCTAGTTGCCTATTTATTATGCTCTGCATTAAGCTTCCTCGTCATCTTCTCAATCCCTTTCGATAGATTTTTCTTCGCTTCACCGATGATAATATCGCGGTTGGGATTGAGTTTTATGGTCGCATGTTTTTCAGACCATAAACCAATGCTCAGGATCACCGGCACCAGATCGATGCCTTTTTGGGTAAGACTGTAAATGATCTTCTGTTTATGCTGACTGTCCTTTTCTTTGCGGATGATCTTTTCTTTTTCAAGCATGACCAACCGGTCGGCCAGCAAATTAGTGGCAATACCTTCGGCTGAGCTGAGTAATTCATTGAAATACCGCTTCTCAAAGAACATGAGGTCGCGGATGATAAGCAGCGTCCACTTATCACCAAAGATCTCAATTCCATAATTCAGAGGGCAATCTGATCGCATATTGATAAATATAAAACCACTTGCAAATATAAAGTAGTTTGCTGTATATTTGCGCTGTTTGTAAAATGCAAGCAGTATATTTCTATAAACCGCGCGAACTGTATTCTTTGCCGTTTGTCGTTTCATCCGCCAGTTGGCGGACCGTATTTGAGTCTAAAAAATTAAAGTAATCTTATGAACAGAGTGGTTGTTACCGGTTTGGGCGCCTTAACGCCCATTGGCAACGATGTAGTAACGTATATAAAAAGTTTATGGGCAGGTGCCAGTGGGGCCGCTCCCATTACGCGTTTTAATGCCGAACGTTTCAGAACACGGTTTGCCTGTGAACTGAAACAATTTAAAACCACTGATTGGCTCGATAAAAATGAAATACGCAAAACAGACCTGTTCACACAATATGCCCTGGTGGCAGCTGATCAGGCAATAAAAGATTCGGGGCTTGATTTCTCCACCATGGACCCATTTGATACCGGTGTTATCTGGGGAACGGGGCAGGGTGGTATGCAGACCTTTGAAGAACAGGTGACCGAATATGTGAAAGGGGATGGCACCCCGCGTTTCAATCCCTATTTTGTGCCAAAGCTGATTGCCAATATGGCGTCGGGCATGATATCTATTAAATACCGGTTGATGGGTATTAATTATACAACCGTATCGGCTTGCGCAACATCCAATACGGCCATTATGGATGCCCTGAATTACATACGAATGGGAAAAGCAAAAGTGATCATTACCGGCGGATCGGAAGCGCCCATAACAGAAGCCTCGATAGGCGGTTTTTGCGCCATGAAGGCCATGTCGGTGCGGAATGATGATCCGCTCACAGGATCCCGGCCATTTGATGTAGATCGCGACGGATTTGTAATGGGCGAGGGCGCCGGCGCCCTGGTGCTGGAAGAGTATGAACATGCCCGTAAGCGCGGTGCAAAAATATATGCGGAAGTAGCCGGTGCGGCTATGACGGCCGATGCCTGGCATATGACAGCTACCCATCCTGAAGGGTTGGGCGCTTCTCATGCCATGCGGCTCGCCTTGCAGGATGCAGGTCTTGCTACCAACCAGGTCGATTATGTGAACATGCATGCCACTTCCACAACGGTGGGCGATTTGAGTGAAATAGCCGCCATTACAAAATTGTTCGGCAACGATCTTGATTCTGTTCATTTGAGCGCTACCAAATCAATGACCGGTCACCTGCTGGGTGCTGCCGGAGCCATTGAAGCCATAGCGGCCATAGCAAGCATAAACGAAGGCATTATTCCACCTACGATCAATACGCAGCAACTCGACCCTGCATTACCCACCAATGTACAGATCGTGTTGAAAGAACCGCTCGAAAAGAAAGTTGATGTGGCCATGAGCAATACCTTTGGTTTCGGTGGGCATAATGGGATTGTGGTGTTTAGGAAGGTGTGAGTGCTGAATAATATTGAATAATGAATATTGAATATCCAATGTTGAAGTAAAAGGCATAAGAAATTAAGAATGAGAAATAAGGAATTAGAAATGAAAAAGTACTGAGTGAGTTAACCATTCGATCCGTTGCCTGATTTGCCTTTCTTGCCATCAACTTGCAACTGTATTTCGCGTTCCGCCTTAGGCGTTAAGCATTCCGCGTGAACAATCGTTTGCGCAATTTTAGTTTTCCAAATCATTGGTATGGAGTAATTTTTCAGCTTCTTTTAATAAAAAAAGAGGCGGTCTTATTGTATGAATTTTCTCCATGTCCCTTATTTGAATGGCATTGATCAATATACACCTTTGCACA
>DASUVL010000853.1:0-2526 GCA_036379015.1 Niastella sp. | reverse complement strand
CAGATCGGCCGGGTTTACCGCAACTTCTATACTATCATCTACCAGGGGATACGCAAACACCGAGGCAAAGGAAGTATGCCGGCGGGCATTGCTATCGAAGGGAGAAATACGAACCAGTCGGTGAACGCCGCTTTCGGCTTTTAAAAAGCCATAGGCAAATGGCCCCTCAAATTGCAGGGTAGCGCTTTTAATACCGGCGCCATCCCCCTCCTGCCAGTCGAGCTCGGTAACCTGCCAGCCTTGTTTCTCGCCATACATGCGGTACATACGCGCCAGCATTTCGGCCCAGTCCTGGCTTTCTGTACCACCGGCGCCGCTGTTTATCTGCAGTACGCCCATGAGTTCATCTTCCGGCTGGTTAAGCGTGCTTTTGAATTCGGCTTCATCCAGTTGCTGCAAGGCTTTTTCATAAGCCTGTTTGGTTTCTTCTTCGCTGGCTTCGCCGGCTTTCCAGAAATCAAACAATACAACAAAATCCTCTACAGACGCCTTTGACAGGTCGTAGAGCTTGATCCAGAATTCGTTTAGCTTAATGCTTTTGAGAATTTCAGTGGCCCGTTTGTTATCGTCCCAAAAACCGGGCGAAAGGGAAAGTTGTTTCTCTTCATTGACTTTGTACTGACGATTGTCGACGTCAAAGAAACCTCCTCAGTCCACTCAGGCGGGACCTCATATCATTTATTTTTTCTTGTGTCATAGAGGCAAATATAAGTTGGAAAGTTGACTAGATGAAAAGTTGACAGGTTAATCCTGCAATTTAGCAACCTATAAATATTATTAACCTGATAACTTGTTAACTTGTCAACATGTTTATTTGTCAATATTCCCCCATATGACCACAAATGAATCATTGATAGAAGCCCATTATTCGCACAACCACTTATACGAAACTATTGTACAGGCGCTTGCCAGCACCGGTATTACGGCAAACAACATCAGCAGGAAAGATATTGCCGCTATTGATGAGTTTCATGTGCGTGGGCAGGAAGTATCACATGAACTGGCAGCTGCAGCCGGTTTGCAACCGGGTATGCGTATTTTAGATGCAGGCTGTGGCCTGGGTGGCGCCTGTCGCATGCTGGCCGATGAATATGACTGCGATATTACCGGTATTGATATAACCGGCGACTACATACGCACAGCCCAACAATTATCAGTATTAACCGGTTTACAACATGCTATCCGCTTTGTACAAGGCAGCGTTTTGGCACTCCCTTTTAACAATAATACTTTTGACATCGTATGGACGCAACACGTGCAAATGAATATTGCCGATAAAAAAACATTCTATGCCGAAATACAACGCGTGTTAACGACCGGTGGCCGGTTTATTTATTACGATATCCTGAGCCATGATCATTTGCCGGTACATTTTCCGGTTCCCTGGGCAAGCGATGCCGCCCTGAGCTTTTTAATTACTTCGCAACAACTGCACACCCTGCTGCACGATTGCGGTTTTCAACCCATACAGGTAAAAGATGAAACAGGAAAAGGGATCGCTTTCTTCAACAACCTGTTCCATCGCATTACACAAAAAGGGTTACCGGCATTGGGATTGCATTTGTTGATGGGTGATACGGCCCTTGAAAAACTAAGTAACCTGCGTAAAAACCTTATCGAAGGCAACATTGTGCTCGAAAGCGGTATTTTTGAGTTGAAAAGTTAACACGTTGACATGTTGATAAGGCAAGGCAATGAGAAAGTTGACAAGTTGATAAGGGATTCTATAATTTAAATCTTTATCACCACTATCAACGTTATCAACTCTATCAGCTTTTCAACCACCTTATCAACCCGTTAACTAATCAACCCATCAACTTATCAACCTAAATATCTTAGATTTATCAGATGATTAAACCATATATCATGAATTACACATTCAGGTTCACTGCCCTGTTTATTGCTATTGCAGCTATTGTTTCCTGTAACGACCAGTCAAACCAACCCAAAGTAGAAACGGAAACGAAGAAACCAGGGATTAAGGAAATGGACATCAGCTATGCAGGCGATAGCATAACCATGAATGGCTATGTTGCTTATGATACCAGCATTGATACCAAACGCCCCGCCATACTGGTTATACCTGAATGGTGGGGATTGAATGATTACCCAAAGATGCGGGCCCGTGAACTGGCTAAACTGGGTTATATAGCCATGGCCATGGATATGTACGGCAATGGTATAACAACTGATTCTCCTGCTACGGCTGGTAAACTGGCTATGCCATTTTACACCAACCCGCAAAAAGCAAAAGCGCGTATCGATGCGGCATTGGTTGCCTTAAAAAGTTATATGCAAACCGATACCAGCAAAATAGCCGCTATAGGTTATTGTTTTGGCGGCGGTATGGTATTGAATGCTGCCAGACTGGGTGAGCATTTCAAAGGTGTAGTTAGTTTTCATGGGAGCCTGGTAGGCACACCGGCAAATAAAGATCTGTTGAAAGCAAAAATACTGGTATGCCACGGTGCCGATGACCCGTTTGTAAAAAAGGAAGAAGTTGACAAATTTAAAAAACAAATGGAT
>DASUVL010000852.1:0-3415 GCA_036379015.1 Niastella sp. | reverse complement strand
TTAAAACCAGCTGTTGATTCGGAAATATTCAGCAACGAATAGGATGTTTTATCAGCCAGCACATTAGCCAGGGCAATAGATTTGATGGTCCAGGTTCTTTGTGCACTGCCGGCAGCGCCTGTAAATTTAAAGGCAAGATATACCGGCTGATCTGAAACATAAGCCGACAGATCGATCACGCCTGATGACGTAACCGCAGTATTCGTTGGCAGAATGACCTTAATGTCGGCCCAGGTGGCCTGGTAAATATTCGTTGAATCGTATACCCCCGAAAAATTGGTTGACACCATCAGCTGCAGGGTATTCTTTTGCGTACCAGTTGCCATTTGCGTGGTGAATTGCAACTGTGGAGCACCAGCCGCCGTAACCCGTTCGCTGTACTCATATTTATGATAGGGTTCGCCCGAATAAAAAGTCAGGTACCAGGGATTTCCGGTAAAGGAAAATTGCACTGTATCGGCGGTCGTATATGTTTCTTTATCGGTAGTAACCGTAAAGCCTGTTGCATCAACCGTTTTCTTATTACAGGCAATGCTGCATATGATGACCGTTGTGATTAGAAGTATTTTTTGCATAATGATTTTTTGGAAGGTGAGTCGACCATAATTTACCAATAGGGATTCTGCACCATTTTCTTATTCAACGACATTTCGTTTAATGGAATAGGATATAACAAATGACGTTCGTTCACATTGGCTGCATTTTGCGCCGCATAGGTATACGCACCTGCATTTGTACCTGTAGTTGGTTGCCTTGCTTTTATTTCATCCGCCGCATCATGCATGGTCTCTACAAAAATGCCCCAACGGATCAGGTCGGGTTTGCGTAACCCTTCAAAACACAGCTCACGTGCTCTTTCGTTGCGGATCTCATCCCGGAATCCGTCCTGTGAAGCAATGATTGTATCCAATAAACCGGCTCTTTTGCGCACCAGGTTCAATGCTTCATGGGCCAACGGGGTGGCGCCGGTGACTTCATTCTCTGCTTCGGCCAGCATCAGCAATACATCAGCATAGCGCAGCATGGGAAAGTTGGTAGGCGTATAGTTCTTGTTTTTAGGTAACAGCTTTTCATACTCGCGGCGCCATTTGGCAACATTTCGTCCATATATGTTGTTAGCAGCAAGGGTAGTTTTTACACCGTCCGCATTCAAACTATAATTAGCAATTGCCCAATCCCGACGTACATCGGTGGGTCCATATAAATAGTATAGTTTCCAGGTTGTACTGTTGAAACCATACGCATAACCGATCACATCAAAATTGGTTGCGCGGCATAATACCCCGTTCTCATTACCAATACGGCCTCCCTCGCGCTGTGCATCATTATTGGTGCCGAAACATTCCGCTTCCCAGATACATTCTTTAACATCTTCCACATCGGCACTCTCATTAATGAAGATCTTTGTGTAATCGGGGTTCAGCATATGCTCGCCGGATTCTTTTACTTTCAAAGCCCATTCGCGTGCATCCTTGAATTTTTCGGTATCATGCAACGGCGCTCCGGCCATAGTTAAGTATACCCGGGCTAAAATGCCCCGTACGGTTGATTTGGAAACATGCCCGGAAGAACCGATCTGCGTTGCTGTTTTCACTAACGTTTCTGCTTCTTTCATATCAGCGATCACCTGCGCATATACTTCTTTGGAAGGTGTACGGGCAATATCTACATTGTTCACTGAAGTAGAAGGTTCCAGCTTCAACGGCACATCACCATAATACTGAACGAGGGTAAAATAATAGAAAGCCCGCAGGAACAGCGCTTCGCCCCGTACAGCTCCTTTCCTGGTGATGTCCATTTCGGCTTTATCGAGATTAGCCAGCAGCGTATTCGCCCTTTCAATACCTGTATACAGGTTTTTCCAAAGCGTGCCTACATAGGTATCCGACGCATCATAATTATACCGGAACGGACCCGAGGTGAAACTGGTATACGAAAAAAACGACTCATCGGTAGAAGCGTTATGCCTTATCGGTATCTGTGCGCCCCACATCGATTCCTGTGACAGGATATCGTACGCTCCGGCCAACGCAGCATTAACATCCGTTTCGTTTGAATAATAATTATCAGGCACCAGGAAAGAAGGTTTTTTCTCCAGGAATTTTTTGCAACTACTCCCGGCAATCATGGTTGCCAACAGACCCAGTAAAAAAATGCTGAGCTTCATATGATATGTTGTTAATGATCTGAACAATTTGTTTGATTCTCAAAATGACGGATTTATCACAGCGATACATTCAGGCCAACCGTCGTAGTTCTGGCCCTGGGATATGATGAATAATCGAATCCGGGTGTAAGCGCTGAATAACCGATCGAAACTTCGGGGTCAGAGCCGCTGTATTTCGTCCAGGTATACAGGTTTTGCGCAGATACATAGATCCGGCAGTTTTTGATCTTTATATTCCGCAACAATTTCGCAGGCAGCGTATAACCCAACGCAAGCGTTTTAAAGCGCAGGTAAGAACCGTCTTCAATGATACGGGTAGAATACACATAACCATATTGACCGCCGGCGCGTGGCATCGTCGTATTGGTATTTTCCGGTGTCCAGCGCGACCCGAAGCTGGCAAACTGATTAAGATAGGTTTTATTGCCGGTCTCGAAATTCAGCCGGTTGGCATTAACAATATCATTGCCGTAGGACCACTGGAAGAAGATATTCAGGTCAAAATCGCGGTACTTTAAATTGTTTGAAAAACCACCGACATGAAGAGGCAGACCACGACCGATCACCGTACGATCATAATCGTTCACCACTTTATCGCCATTGAGGTCACGGTATTTTACATCGCCCGGCTGAATTAAGCTGCGGGTATTGCCATTGGTGGCAATATTGTCTTTTAACAGATAGCCGCCATTGGCGAGTTTGTCAAAATCTTCATACTGGTATACCCCATCGTGGATATAACCATAGATCTGTCCCAGGGGTTGACCCAGTTTTGTTATATACAAAGGAACGGAAGCGTACCAGGAATCCCAGCTCATGGAAGACGTGAGGCTTTCCTGGTTATGTGAAAGTCCTAATACTTTACTTTTGTTGAAAGAAATATTAAAGTTGGTGCTCCAGATAAAATCACCCTTGTTAATATTCACAGATGACAAACCGATCTCCAGTCCCTCGTTCCTGGTTCTACCGATATTTTTATATGCAGAAGTATAACCGGTAGTGGGTGGCAACGCGGCATTCAGCAACAGGTTCTCGGTTGTTTTCTTATAGTAATCAGCGGTAAGGGTAAAGCGCTGTTTGAAAAAGCCTACATCAAAACCTATATCACTCTGGGACGTACCCTCCCATCGCAGGTCTTCACTGGCCATGCTTGCCAGCACAGCACCTTGCTGCAATGCATTGTTATAAGAATAGTAGGCGCTGATGGGAAAATCGACCCGGGGATAGGTAGCATATTCATCTACGCGA
>DASUVL010000851.1:0-19178 GCA_036379015.1 Niastella sp. | reverse complement strand
TAACGGGTGGATTAAAAACGGCTGTGAGCTGGATAGATGAAAAAGCAAACGCACAACAGATCTCCTATCAAGTTCCATCAACAAAGGATTGTGGTACCTGCCACAATAACAACAATGCCATTATGCCAATAGGATTGAAAGTAAGAAACCTGAATATTGATGTTACCCGGAATAATACTTCTTTGAACCAGTTACAATATTTGCAGGAAGCTGGTATTATGAACGCGGTTAACCCTACGCGATTTTCTACATTACCTGCCTGGCAAAACGATACATATCCTATATCAGAAAGAGTTCGGGCGTACCTTGATGTGAATTGTGCGCATTGCCATAGCGAAACAGGTTCCTGTGCCCGTTCTGCTGTACGCTTTGCCTGGGAAATACCGTTGGAAGATACACGCATCACTGCCAAAAAGAACCGCATTGCCAGCTTAATGACTAAAGGGAGAATGCCACGTATCGGCGCTACCATGGTTGATGCGGAAGCGCTCGCACTTATTAAAAAGTATTTACAATTACAATAATATAAAACACCAGGTCATGACTTTTGCCAACATCGCTCTTTTGGCTGCTGCTTTTACAACAGCGCTTATTGCCGGTCTCTTTTATGCTTATTCCTGCTCGGTGAATGCCGGATTGGGGCGTTTACCCGATACCGGATATCTCGCTGCCATGCAAGCGATCAATCGCGAAATATTGAATCCTTTATTCTTTATGAGTTTTATGGGTACAGTGATATTGTTACCCCTTGCCACCTGGTTACAATACGGCCATCCTGTTTCGCTTCGTTTTTATTTGTTACTGGCCGCTACCTTAGTATATGGTATTGGTACGTTTGGGGTAACCATGGGAGGGAATGTTCCCCTGAATAATGCATTGGATGCTTTTAATATCCAGACTGCTTCCGTTGAGGAGATCAGTCAACAAAGAATATTATTCGAAAAACCCTGGAACAAATTACACAGCATTCGCACCATCGCCAATGCCATTGCGTTGATACTGGTTTTGGTGGCTTGTATCGTTAAGCAGGATGTGGCCGGAAAAGAATAAGGCCATACTGGAACTGAAGAATATCAAATATTGAATGTAGAATATTGAAAGCTGTATTTAACTTCAATATTCTACATTCATCATTTAATATTCAATATTATTTAAGGGGCTGTATTTAACTTCAACATTCTACATTCAGCGTTCAATATTTAATATTATTTATGGGCCGGCATATTGCTGTTACCTATATCGCGGTATATTTTCCAGCCGCCATTTTCCGGTTTCCAAATCACCACATATTTTCCTTTATCGAGTAGTTTATTGCCTTCGCCATACATTTCATACATCCCCGTTTCGGCTAACAGGTCGGCATTGCCAATAAGGTCCTGGGTGGTAACTTTCAAATCTTTCATACCCATTCTTATTGCGCCGCCCCATCCCTTGGCAATGTCACCCCCTTTCATGGGTTCACTGTTGTTGAACATTAACCAGGCATCGGATGCATAATGGGCCGCGAGGGCGTTGGAATCGCCTTTCTTTGCTTCTTCCACAAATTTGGCATTATCATTTTCTATCCATTCTCTTGCTTTACCCAGGTCAAACGAAGCTACCGTGGTGTCGCTGGTGTTCTCTGCTGTTTTATCAGTAGCAGCATTTTTACACGAGGTAATAAAGAATATGCCACCTGCGATCAATAAAAGTGAGCAATACTTTTTCATGTTGTTGGTTTTGTACTAAGGTATGGGCTTTATGTACCAAAAGATGTGCCTTGATACCGATCTTGATTTTAGTCAAATGTGTGAATTGATGTTATCGGTCAAACACTAACAGATACCTGAAAAGATGATCAGTATCAATTTTCAAATTGTACTTTGAATATTAATTTGTCTTAATTTTAAAAAAACCATTTTTTCACCATTAAACTACATCATATGGATGGTACTCTTGGTCAAGTAATAATGTTTGGGGGGAATTTTGCTCCCCGCGGTTGGGCCTTTTGCCAGGGCCAGCTAATGTCAATTGCACAAAACACAGCACTGTTTTCTATTCTGGGAACAACTTATGGTGGTGACGGGCAAACCACCTTTGGATTACCTGATCTTAGAGGACGCGTAGCCGTTGGTCAGGGACAAGGACCAGGATTAAGCGCCTGGGATTTAGGTGAGCTGCAAGGTAACGAGGTGGTAAACCTGAATATCAGTGAAATGCCTATGCATAGCCATAGTGTTGTGGTTAGCAATAACCCGGCTAACGCTGCCACTGGTGCCAATAATGGTTATATTGCCGCAGCCAAAGGCTTGTATGGCACTGACCCGGTAGACGTAAATATGTATAATAATGATCCTGCGCCTGCTGATGTGTTGGGCAATAAAAGTATAGCTAATGCCGGTGGCAGTACACCGCATCCAAACATACAACCTTCCCTGGGTTTGAACTATGTCATTTGTACGGAAGGTATTTACCCATCAAGGAATTAAGGACCTGCTGATTATTGCCTCTAAATTTTCACCATTAAAATACATCTTATGGAGGGTTATATTGGTCAAATCATGTTGTTTGCCGGTACTTTTGCTCCCCGCAACTGGCAATATTGCTATGGGCAGATAATATCAATCGCACAAAACACGGCGCTGTTCTCTATTCTCGGAACAACTTATGGTGGCAACGGGACAACCACTTTTGCATTACCTGATCTTCGCGGCCGGGTACCCGTTGGTACCGGAAACGGACCGGGATTAAGCAACTGGGTAATGGGCCAGCAGGAAGGTACGGAGGTCGTTACCCTGACGATCAATAATTTGCCTGCGCATAGCCATCCTATGATGGTAAGTAATAACGCGGCCACTGCTGCCACTGGTGCCAATAACGGTTATATTGCCTTAGCCAAAGGCTTGTATGGCACTGACCCGGTAGACGTAAATATTTATAATAATGATCCTGCGCCTGCTGATGTTTTGGGCATGAAGAGTATAGCTCCGACCGGTGGCAATATGCCGCATCCAAACATACAACCTTCACTGGGTTTGAATTATATCATTTGCCAATTTGGTATTTTCCCAACAAGGAATTAAGGAACTGCTGATTAGTACCTGTAAGTGATATGAGAACAGGTGTTGTTTCGAATTCTATAATTTGTTTACCGCTTTTGTACTACCTGCAATCTGCCGGGGAAGATTTTACTGTCTTTTCTGCGGAGCAGGCTGTCAATGACACAGGCACTGTTGCTTCTTTTTGTGCAGGTGCTGGCATACTATGCATACATGAAAAAAGCAATGGGCAGTCTTTGTACGATTGGGTAAGCGAACAGCAGCCCGATATTGTTTTTGTAATTGGCTATAAACGGATCATTCGCATCAACCGGTTAGCCAGCGTTATGCCCCATTTTTATAATGTTCATTTTGGCCATTTGCCAGAGTACAGGGGACCTAACCCTGTATTCTGGCAATTAAAAAATGGCGCTCCATCGCTGGCGCTCACCATTCATCGCATCAACGATCACCTCGATGCCGGGGCCATAGTCTGGAAAAGGGAATATCGTAATGAACCTTTTTTTAGTTATGGATATGTACACCAACTGATGAGTCATTACCTGGTGGAAGGGGTCAACTATCTATTGCAATTAAAAAAGCAGGGCCATCCTGTACCTGTTACGGACCAGGATGAACGAAGATCGGCCTATTTTGCCAGACCAGGAATGGGCGAGGTTTGCATTTGCTGGGAAACCATGAGCGCCAAAGCCATCTGCGATCTGGTAAACGCCTGTAACCCCTGGAACAATGGCGCCATTACTACTTATAACGGTTATGAGGTAAGGATCAGCGATGCTGAGTGCGTATCGCTGACTGCCAGTCCCAATGGAAATAATACTTACCCTTCAGGCACTATTCTCGATACATCAAACAGTTTTTTGGTTTCATGCATTAACTACGAAACAATCCGCATTCACACACTTTTCGTTAACGGAATTTTAATGCCCGGCCGATTTGCAGCGAACTATGGTTTTATTAAGGGTCAGTCATTTAAAAAAAGCTGAAAACGAAAGTAGTTATGATAAGAAAATTACACTATGCATACGTTGTATGTTTATGTTTGCTATTGTTCGCGGCTCCACAAACAACCCAGGCACAAACCCTGGTGGCCGGAGATATTGTAGTATTAGGATTTAACGCCGATGACGCTGGAGTTAATGCCGGACCTAACCAACGCTGGGCTTTTATGGCGATGACGAATATATCGGCTGGCACGTCCATTAATTTTACCGATAACGGTTATGATGGTTCCACCGGAGAGTTCCGGACAGGCGCTACCAACGATGGCCATATGCGATGGATAACACCTGGTGCTATTACAAAAGGAACCATTATTTATGCTACTAATAATACGGTGAATGGATCATCGACCGGTGTTACCGGTCAATTGGGTGGGGCAGGAGGTTATTTCCATACAACCGGCGATCAGGTCATTGTTTACCAGGGAACCCTGGGTACTGCCGTCGGCGCTACCTTTATATATGCATTCAATAACGGGCAAACCAGTGCGTATACTGGCGGCGATGGCAGTTGGATCACGTCTGGTGCAATTGGTTCTGGTGTTACATTTGATTCTTATTCTTATATACCACCCGGCTTAAACGCCCTTACTTCTGTCTCTTTAACCTCCGATGTGGGCAATAGTTCAAGTGGACCCGGCACTTTGGGTACTGCCAATTACGGATTCGATAATATGCGGTATGGGGGCACCACTACCGGTTACAGAAATACGCTGCTAACGGCTATTGCTAACCCCGTAAACTGGCTGGGTGACAATACTACCGGATATAATTTTACAAGCGGTGGCGTATACCCAACCAATACCTTCTCGGTGTTGCCGGTTACTTTACTATATTTTAATGCCCAGGCACAAGCTGGTGAAACCGTTCACCTAACCTGGGGTACTGCCATGGAAAGTAACAACGAGCACTTTACCATTGAAAGAAGTACAGACGGCGTTCATTACAATATCATCAGCATAATACCGGGAAAAGGCGATTTTAACGAACCGGTTGATTATTCATTTATCGATCATGCGCCCGAACAGGGCAGTAGTTTTTACCGGTTAAGTCAAACCGACCGGGATGGTAAAGAAAAAATACTGGGTGTGAAAACCGTAACGATGCAGGATGTCGGATTACGGGTAGGTCCTAATCCGGCCGTGAACGAGATCAATGTCAGCTTTAACAGCAGCGCCTGGCGCGAAATAAAATTATATAACAGTGCAGATCAGCTGCTGCAAACCATTCCTTTGACCATCGCAGCAGGCCGGACCTGCATTTCTTTACAAAATTACCGGCCCGGAACTTACTACCTGGCTTTTGTGGGTAATAATGGCAAAAGCAATACGGTGCGGCGGTTTGTGAAAAAGGACTAGCGTGTCGCCTTTGCCGCTTTCTTCGGTCGCTTGCGCCAGCGCTTCGTCCGACGCCAAATCCCCCAACTCGTCGGGGTCACTGAAGCTTTAGCACAGGCGCCAATCGGTGCTGCGTGTGGCTACCGCTGAACCCACGCGTTTCGTGATTAATTTTTTATTTAATGAAAATTTAAATAACTTAACAGTATAATAGTTCTTAAAACCATTACCATGGATACGGTAAGAGATATACTGCAAATTAAAGGTCATGTGGTATATACGGTAAATCCGGAGAGCTCAGTGTATGAAGCATTAGAAACATTGGAAGCTAAGAATTTAGGTGCACTGGTAGTTTTGGAAGAATGTGGTAAACTGGATGGAATTTTTACAGAACGTGACTACGCCCGCAAAGTAATATTGAAAGGTAGATCCTCAAAAGAGACCAGGGTACAGGATATTATGACCGAAAGTCCGGTGTTTGTTACTCCCGATACAAAGATTGAATACTGCATGCAACTGATGACTGATAAATTTATCCGTCATTTACCTGTTCTTGAAGACAATGAATTAGTTGGAATTGTTTCTATCGGTGATCTTGTAAAATATATCATCGATCAGAAGGATTTCATTATTCAGAACCTCGAACATTATATTACCAGTTAAAACAACCTGTCGATCGTACTTTGTTGGCTGTTTGGGCTAGTGCCTTTGGTTTCACTTTAATGTGAAAGGATTGTCGTGGGCTTTAATGAAGCCCATCATGGAAGTATTTTGTTATGCTGGGAAATAATATCCATAGTATTCTCTTATGGCCATTGCTATTGTATGCAATCGCGGTAGTGGTTTTGCTCGTTGCAATTCTCTCTCTGTCGTATGTTTTAGGTCAGCATCACCGCGACCGTGCTACTGATAAACCATACGAAGGAGGCATAGAACAAACCGGTTCTGCACGCCTTCGTTTCTCTGCTCAATTTTACCTCGTTGCCATGTTGTTCGTGATTTTTGATGTAGAAGCTGTGTTCATCATCTTATGGGCATTGGGCTTTTACGAACTGGGCTGGCCCGGTTATATCGGCGTTGCCATATTTATCGGTCAGCTGGTAGTGGTGTTGATTTACGAATGGGGAATTGGAGCGTTGGATATTGGGTTAGATGGGAAAAAATTATTGAAGAAGTATAAAGAGTTGACAAGGGTAAAGAGTTGATATGTTGATAAAGTTGAAAGAGTTGAGAGGTTAATAAGTTAAGTTAATAGGTTAACATGGTTTGTGATTGAACAATTCGATAATAAGGATGTCGGGAAATTATAGGACATTTCGAAATTAAATAACCACAAACCACAAACAATAAACAATGAAGTGGTGGTTAAGCAAAGCAGGCGATACAACCGGTAGTTTATCCGGTAACGGTAGTATGGAAGAAGCCGTTCGCCAAAGTATTATGCTTACCTCTGTGCAAAGTCTGGTGGCCTGGGGAAGAAAAAATTCCATGTGGCCATTCCATTTTGGCCTGAGTTGCTGTTTTGTTGAAATGGCTACCAGCATTACCAGTAAATATGATGTGGCCCGTTTTGGCGCTGAAGTGATCCGCGGTACACCGCGGGAAGCAGATGTAATGGTAATTGCCGGAACAGTTTTTATTAAAATGGTGCCCATCATCAAACGATTACACGAACAAATGATGGAACCCCGCTGGGTGATCTCTATGGGCAGTTGTGCCAACAGCGGCGGCATGTATGATATATACAGTGTGGTGCAGGGCGTAGATAAATTCCTGCCGGTTGATGTATACGTCCCCGGCTGTCCGCCCCGGCCCGATGCTTTTATGCAGGGCCTGATGTTATTGGCTGATGCAGTGGGCAAGGAAAAACGCCCGTTAAGTTGGGTTGTTGGCGAACAGGGCATCATAAAACCAACAATGTCCTCCATGAAAGAAAAGAAACACGACGAAAGAATGCATATGGTGAACTTTAAAGGAATAGATGAAGTATGAGTTCGTTTAGTTTATAACCATAAAAAGTTTTATGCACGATGCGGATACGATATTGCCCCATCTGCAGCAACGCATAGGCGCTGAGGCTTTGCATCAGCAACAAACAGTTGATGAAATACTCACTTTGTGGGTATCTAAGGAAAAGATCGTACCCGCCATACAGTTCCTGAAAACAGAATTGCCACAGCCTTTTAAAATGCTGTACGATCTGTTTGGTATCGATGAGCGGAACCGGAACCGTCACAACGGATTGCCACTGGCCGATTTTACGGTAGTATACATTCTGTTCTCCTTTGAACGGAACGATTTTATTAAACTGAAAGTAGCATTACGTGGTGAATACCCTTCTGTAAACTCCATTACTTCCTTATTTAAAAATGCCAACTGGTACGAACGCGAAGTGTACGATATGTTCGGCATTCGGTTCGATGGGCATCCGCATTTAACCCGCATTTTAATGCCGCTTACCTGGCAAGGCCATCCTTTGCGCAAGGAACATCCGGCACGGGCAACCGAAATGGGACCATTTCAGCTATGGGATGAAAAGCAGGACATAGAACAGGAAGCGTTGCGGTTTAAACCGGAAGCATGGGGTATGCAGGAACATGGCGATGATGCCGATTTTATGTTCCTGAATATTGGTCCGCAACACCCCGGTACCCATGGTGTTTTACGCATCATACTACAATTGAATGGGGAAGATATTGTTGATGCAGTTCCTGAAATTGGTTTCCATCATCGCGGCGCCGAAAAAATGGCGGAGCGCCAAAGCTGGCATACTTATATTCCCTACACCGATCGCATTGATTATTTAGGTGGCGTAATGAATAACCTGGCATACCTGCTGGCCGTAGAAAAGCTGGCCGGTATCGAACTGCCAGATCGTGCCCTGGTGATCAGGGTTATGCTGTGCGAACTGTTCCGCATCGCCAGTCACCTCGTTTGGTTTGGCACTTTTGCCCAGGACCTGGGTCAGTTGTCACCGGTATTTTACATGTTTACCGACCGGGAAAAGATCTTCGATATCATTGAAGCCATCTGCGGCGGCCGTATGCATCCCAACTGGTTCCGTATCGGCGGCGTAGCGCAGGACCTGCCCAATGGCTGGCAACGGCTAGTTCAGCATTTTGTTGAGTACTTTCCGGCCAGGGTACGCGAGTATGACAAAATGGTCATCCGCAACAGTTTATTTAAAGCGCGTACCAAAGGCATCGGTATCTATACATTGGAAGAAGCTATTGAATGGGGTGTAACAGGACCCGGACTAAGAGCCTGTGGCCTTGAGTGGGATTTCCGCAAAAAACGTCCGTATGGCGGTTATGAACGGTTTGAGTTTGATATTCCCGTTGCACAGAACGGCGATTGTTTCGATCGCGCCCTGGTACGGGTGGAAGAAATGCGGCAAAGCCTGCGCATAGTTGAGCAGTGCTTGCGGAATATGCCGGCCGGCGATTATAAATCGAGCCACCCATTGACCACGCCGCCCTTAAAGAAATATACGATGCAGGATATTGAAACGCTCATCACGCATTTCCTGAATGTGAGCTGGGGACCGGTGATACCTGATGGAGAAGCGATGAGCTGTATTGAGGCAACTAAAGGGGCCAACAGCTATTACTGTATCAGCGATGGCAATACGGCCGCCTACCGTGTACGGATCCGCACCCCGTCTTTTCCGCACATGCAAATGGTACCCTATATCAGCAAAGGATATACAGTAAGTGATCTGCTGAGCATTTTGGGAAGTGTTGATTTTGTGCTGGCAGATATAGATCGTTAATTGAATACAAATACAAAACATATACAGTAAAGGCTAGAATAGTTATCAATGATAATACAAAAAATAAATAAAGACAAAGACGCGAAGGCTGATAATGCCGCT
Organism: Niastella sp.; assembly: GCA_036379015.1. Lineage (GTDB taxonomy): Bacteria > Bacteroidota > Bacteroidia > Chitinophagales > Chitinophagaceae > Niastella. Next base: position 9,928 of record DASUVL010000851.1, on the reverse strand, counting down.
AATTATACGGAGGGATTCCGGGGGGAGTACCTGACTGATCTGGAGCGTAAGGAAATAGATCATGAAATTGCTCAGGTTCCTTATAAAAGCGCCGCTGTGATAGAAGCATTAAAAATAGTGCAGCGCCATCGCCGCTGGATCAGTGATGAAAGTGTAAGCGCAATTGCCGCCTACCTGCAAATGAGCCCGGCGGAGGTTGATAGTGTGGCCACTTTTTATAATCTTATTTTTCGCAAACCGGTTGGCCGACATGTGATCCTGGTGTGTGATAGTATTTCGTGTTATGTAATGAAGTATGGCGATATCTATAAAGCGCTGCAGGAAAAACTGAACATCCGGTTTGGTGAAACCACCGGCGACCAGTGTTTTACCTTGTTGCCGAATGCCTGCCTGGGTTGTTGCGACCATGCACCGGCATTAATGATCGATAACGATCTGTATAAAGATGTAACGGTTGAGATGCTCGACCGGCTTTTAAAGAATTATACTTAAGTACCATGGAACGTCCGCTAACACAATTCATTCATCCCGGCTGCCCGCCGTTCGATCTCAAAGAATATGAGATGACAGGTGGTTATGAGGCTGTAAAAAAAGTACTGGGCAAAATGTCGCCGCAGGAAGTGCAACAGGTGGTGCAGGACAGTGGATTGAAAGGCCGTGGCGGCGCCGGTTTTAATACCGGTATGAAATGGAGCTTTGTACCTATGGGTGACAACGCCGCGCATCCCAAATATCTTATTTGCAACGCCGATGAAATGGAACCCGGCACTTTCAAAGATCGCTTGTTGCTCGAAGGCAATCCGCATCAGCTGATCGAAGGCATGATATTGTCCGCTTATGCCATCCAGGCCGATATTTCGTACATCTTTTTACGTTGGGCGTATAAAAAAGCAGCGCAACTGTTACGTAAGAGCATTCATGAAGCGTATGCTGCCGGGTTGCTGGGCAAAAATATACTTGGCAGTGGATACAATCTGGAAATGCATTTGCACACCGGTGTGGGACGGTATATGTGTGGGGAAGAAACAGCTTTGTTAAATGCACTGGAAGGAAAACGCGCAACGCCCAGGGCCAAGCCGCCTTTTCCGCAGGTAAGCGGTTTATATGGCAAACCCACTATCGTTAACAATGTAGAAACGCTTTGTAATATTCCACATATTGTAAATAAAGGCGCTGTCTGGTTTAAGGGATTAAGTAATAGTACAGACAGCGGCACCAAATTATATGGCGTAAGTGGTAAAGTGAATATTCCGGGTTGCTGGGAATTGCCTATGGGGGTTACCCTTCGCGAATTGATAGAAGAACATGCCGGCGGCATGAAGAACGGTTATCAATTAAAAGGCGTGCTGCCCGGCGGCGCTTCTACCGATTTTCTAACTACCGAACACCTTGATGTAAAAATGGATTTTGCCTCAGTTGCTGCAGCCGGCAGCCGGTTGGGTACGGGCACTATGGTAGTGATGGATGATGCTACCTGTCCGGTTGGATTTGTTCATAACCTGCAACATTTTTTTGCGCAGGAAAGTTGCGGTTGGTGTACGCCGTGCCGGGAAGGATTGCCCTGGGTAGAAAAAATGTTGTTAAGCCTGGAAGAGGGGAGTGGTACAACCGAAGAAGTGGAACTGCTGCAATTGCACACCCAATTACTGGGACCCGGCAATACATTTTGTGCATTAGCACCCGGTGCCATGGAACCGTTGCAAAGCGCCTTGAAATATTTCAGGGATGATTTTGAGAAACATGTTACGTTGCGGAGATGCCCGTATGGAAATGAAAAATGAAAAATGAAGAATAAGAAATGAAAAAGGAAAAGGCAAGCTAAAAGCAGAAATTCGAAAGCTTCATATTTATAACATGTCAACTATATTCATCGATAACAAAAAATACGAAGTAAAGGCAGGTAAGAACCTGCTCGAGGCTTGTTTGAGTCTCGGTATCGATCTGCCTTATTTCTGCTGGCATCCGGCTTTAGGCAGTGTAGGCGCCTGCCGGCAATGTGCGGTAAAAGTATTTAAAGATGAAAATGATACCCGCGGCCGCCTGGTGATGAGTTGTATGGAAAATATAAAAGACGGATTGCATCTGTCTGTGGCAGATACAACAGCCAAAGCTTTTCGCAGCCAGGTGATAGAATGGTTGATGACCAATCACCCGCATGATTGCCCCGTATGTGATGAAGGCGGCAGCTGCCACCTGCAGGATATGACCGTAATGACGGGCCATGACTACCGTCGTTACCATTATAAAAAAAGGACCTATACCAATCAATACCTCGGGCCTTTCATTCATCATGAAATGAACCGTTGCATACAATGCTACCGTTGTGTACGGTATTATCATGATTATGCCGGCGGAAAAGACCTGAATGTTTTTGCCGCGCACAACCATGTTTATTTTGGCCGGGAGCAGGATGGAGTGTTGCAAAGCCCGTTCAGTGGAAACCTCTCAGAGGTTTGTCCAACCGGCGTATTTACCGACAAAACCCTGCGGGAGCATTATACACGCAAATGGGACCTCACCACAGCGCCCTCTGTATGTCATCACTGCAGCCTGGGTTGTAATACCATTGCCGGCGAGCGGTACGGACAGGTTCGTTGTATTACCAATCGCTACAACAGCCAGGTAAATGGTTATTTCCTGTGCGACCGGGGACGTTTTGGCTATGAGTTTGTAAACAGCGATAACCGCATTACACAGCCGCTTATCCGCAATAGAACCATTGAAGCGGTTGATGAAGCGATGATATTGAGTCACTGGCAGTCGCTTATGGCCAACCATACGATTATTGGAATCGGATCGCCGCGGGCTTCTGTTGAAAGTAATGTGGCCCTGATGCAACTGGTTGGCGCAGCAAATTTCTACCAGGGAGTCAGTGATAATGTAGGTTTTATTGAAAAGCGCGTGGTAGAAGTGCTGCAAACCGGCGTAGTACAAACGGCCTCTCTCAATGACATACAACAATCGGATGCCATTTTGATATTGGGCGAAGATATCTGGAATAGCGCCCCGGTAATGGCATTGGCGGTTCGCCAGGGTGTAATGAAAACGGCTGCCGACCAGGCATTGCAGCATCGGGACTTGCCAGGCTGGCACGATGCGGCGGTAAGGGAGTTGGTGCAGGAAGAAAAAGGGTTCCTGGCAAATTGTACCATCACGGCATCACCCATTGACGAGATCAGTACCAGCGTGGTGCATCTGGCGCCCGATGATATAGCCCGATTGGGTTTTTCCATCGCGCATCGGTTGAATGCGTCCTTAACGCCTGTACAGTTGGATAATGAAACCATGACAAAGGCCGCAATTATTGCCAATGCATTGCAGCAGGCAAAACGGCCGGTTATTATCAGCGGCACCGGTTGTTATAATGAAGCGTTGATCAGGGCGGCGTATGATATAGCTGCAGCACTTAAAACAACAGAGCGTGAAGTACGCATAGCCTATGTGTTGCCCGAATGCAACAGTATGGGTCTGGCCATGATGCGGGCATCCGGTTTTGAGAATGCGGTTTTACGCACAAGCCGCGAAAAAAATATTACGGCTATTGTGCTGGAAAATGATCTGTACCGGAATTTTCCCGCGCACATGGTTGATGTTTTCTTTAATAACTGCAGCCATTGTATTGTACTCGATTCATTGAATAACCCCACCACGCAAAAAGCCGATGTGCTGATACCTGCAGCCACCTTTGCCGAAGCAGATGGAACACTGGTCAACAATGAAGGCCGGGCACAACGGTTCTACCAGGTATTTATTCCCGACAATAAAAGAATTCAGGAAAGCTGGAAATGGTTGCTGAAACTACAGGCTTTACGAAACGGTTCAGAAAATGGTCAGTCATTCCATCCTGAAGATATATTGACCATATGCGAACAGCTATTGCCACAGTTTTCGGGCATTAGCGGAGCCGCTCCCCGGCGTGATTTTCGTATACACGGACAATCACTGCCTCGTGAGCCACACCGTTACAGCGGGCGAACAGCTATGCTATCGAACCTGGCAGTAAGCGAACCCAAACCAAAACAGGATGATGATTCGCCCTTCTCGTTTACCATGGAAGGATATTCCGGTATGTCGCCATCGCCGCTGATCCCATTCTTCTGGAAGCCGGGCTGGAATTCAATACAGGCTGTTAATAAGTACCAGCAGGAACCGGGTGGCCCATTGCGGAATGAACATGCCGGCCAGTTGTTATTTGAATATAAGAAAGATGCAGCACCGGTTTATTTTAAAGATATACCCGAAGCATTTTTTGTACGAAAAGATAAGTGGTTATTGTTACCGCAATACCATGTATTTGGTTCGGAAGAATTAAGTGCTTATACCAGAGGTGTCGGCGAATTGGCGCCGCAACCCTATATCGCATTATCAGAAAAGGATGCAGAACCGTTAGGCGTTGTGAACGGATCGCTGATTTCGGTAAAAGTATTTGAGCAGGCGTATGAATTACCGGTAAAAATAGATGCCGCATTACAAAAGGGCATGGTATTAATGCCTGCGGGCTTGCCCGGAATGCCGGTGATGAACTGGAACACGTGGGTTAGTTTGAAATATTGAATATCCAATGTCCAATGTTGAAGGGAATACCGAAATGAAGAATGAAAAATTAGAAATGAAAAATAAAAAAGTAAGTACACGCGGAACGCTGAAAGCAGAACGTAAAGTGTATTTGCTTGAAGCGTGAGGCTTGTGGATAGTGGCCTGTTTTTAATTAGCACATTAGCTAATTATCACATTATTCTATCATGTCAACAACACAACACATATTAATCGTTTTCGGCGTTTTGTTCGTTCTGCTCAATATTGCCGCCGGGCTTATTTGGGTTGAACGCCGGTTGCTGGCTTTATGGCAAGACCGGTTGGGACCTAACAGGGCAGGTCCGTTGGGAATATTTATTGTGCTGGCCGATACGCTGAAATTATTCTTCAAGGAAGATTGGGTTCCACCCTTTGCCGATAAATGGGTATTTATAATGGCCCCGGCCATTGTAGTAGGCAGTGTGCTGATGGGTTTTGTGATCATTCCGTTTGCGCCCAATATTGTGGTGGCCGATCTTAATATCGGCATCCTGTTCTTTCTGGCCATGTCGTCCCTGGGCGTGTATAGTATTGTGTTAGGCGGGTGGGCTTCCAATAATAAATATGCTTTGCTTGGCGCCTTGCGCGGCGCATCACAAATGATCGCCTATGAGGTGTTTATGGGCTTGTCATTGATGGGTGTGGTCATGTTGTCCGGGTCATTCAATCTGGGTGATATTGTAGCCGCCCAAAAAGGATTATGGTTTATTGTTACGCAGCCGGTGGGCTTTGTTGTTTTTCTGATTGCCGGTATTGCAGAAACGCATCGCCTGCCATTTGATATACCCGAAGCGGAGAGTGAGCTCATTGCCGGGTATCATGCCGAATATTCCGGAATGAAGTTCGGGATGTTCTTTATTGGCGAATACCTGGGCATTACGTTGATCTCCGCCATGATCGTGACCTTGTTCTTTGGCGGTTGGCTGGGACCATCATTCTTACCACCGCTGGTGTGGTTTGTGATCAAACTGGTTTTCTTTATCGGGTTGTTTATTTTATTACGCGCTTCGCTTCCCCGGCCGCGGTACGATCAGTTGATTGCATATGGCTGGAAGATATTATTGCCACTGGTGTTGTTGAATGTGTTGATCACCGGTGCAGTGGCGTTGTGGCTGAGAGGGTGAGTGGCCAATGTGCTAATATGGTAATGTGATAATGTGCTAATGGAATACAGAAGGCAGTTATTTGGTTCGACGTTCAACTTACTAACTTATAAACTCAATAACTTAATAACTGGCTTTGACGATTGAATTTCTTGACGCTAAAAAATTAGGAATCATGCTAAGTCATCTTCGAACAATGTGGTTGGTGTTTTTACACCTGTTCCATAAAAAAGAAACGATCGAGTATCCCGAAGAAAAAGTGGCCTTGCATCCGCGCTACCGGGGACGGATCGTGTTAACCAAAGATCCGGATGGCGGCGAACGTTGTGTGGGTTGCTATTTGTGTGCGGTAGCTTGTCCGGTCGATTGCATTGCCTTACAGGCAACCGAAGATGAAGAAGGCCGCCGGTATCCGGAGTTCTTCCGCATCAATTTCTCTCGTTGTATTTTTTGCGGGTATTGTGAAGATGCTTGTCCAACATATGCCATACAACTGATACCCGATTTTGAAATGGCGGAATACAACCGGCAAAACCTGGTGTTTGAAAAAGAAGACCTGTTGATCGACAGCCAGGGTAAATACCCGGGATACAATTTTTACCGCGTGGCCGGTTTGGAAGCCGGAGTAAAGAAAAAAGGTGAAGGTGCCAATGAAGAGCCACCGGTGGATGTGCATAGTTTACTGCCGTAGAAATCGTGAATGGTCAATGGTCAATGGTGAACGGAGAATACAGAGCACGCTATTCCGACTGATAACCCGTCAACCTGTGAACTTTTCAACTTATTAACTTTTCAACCTGTCAACTTTTTCAACCTATCAACTTTTCAACTTATCTCAACTTGTCAACTCTCTTCTACATATCATCAATAGTCGCCATCGCATCAACGATCATGGTCATAACGCGGTATCACCCGGTGCATGCGTTGATGTACCTGGCGGTTTCTTTTTTATCGGTGGGGATGATCTTTTTATCACTGGGCGCTCCGTTTGTCGCCGCATTGGAAGTTATCGTTTATGCCGGCGCCATCATCGTGCTATTCATTTTTGTGGTGATGATGCTGAACCTCGGCCGGGAAACCGCCCAGCAGGAAAAGGAATGGTTAAAACCCAAAGTATGGTTAGTGCCATCGATACTCGTGTTGATCTTGCTGGTTGAAATGATCGTGTTGTTATTTAGAGGCAGTGAGCAGGAAATGCTGGTATCGGTAGTAGATCCGCGCAAAGTGGCGCTTTCATTATATGGAGAATACATCATAGCGGTTGAGCTGACTGGTTTTTTGTTGATGGCCGGCATTGTTGGCGCCGCACATATTGGTAAGCATACCCGGAAGGAGCTGCACCGGTTCCTGCAAAATGGCGAAGTAGAAAAAGAGAAAGCAAAACAATTCCCACGGCCTGAACCAACAACAAACGAACAAACTGTTTTACATGATTGAAAGCGCACATATGGTGTTAATGATCGCCGCCGTGTTATTCACCCTCGGACTTATTGGCGTGCTTACCCGGAAGAATGTGGTCTTTATGCTGATCTCCGTGGAGATCATGCTGAATGCCGCGGGATTGGCGTTTGTAGCCGCCGGATCAAAATGGCAACAACCCGATGGACAGGTTATGTTTTTATTTATCCTGGCTATGGCGGCTGCTGAAGTGTCGATTGGCCTCGCGCTCGTACTGCAAATTTATCATCAACATAAGACGCTTGATGTGGAAGACCTTAAAGAATTAAGAGATTAACGGTGGTTAAATGCTAGTACTTGCTCGTATGTGGCCTTAGTGAAAGCAAAGGAGCAAATGTGATAATTAGCTAATGTGATAATATGCTAATGGAAAACAAAACCCAGAAACCAAATGCAAAAATCAAATAAAAAGAATCAATGACCAGCAACCCAGAACGTGAACTAAATACTCGAACTTTTAAACTCCCCCTTTAGGAGGCGGGGGATAACATGAATCCACTACTAGCTTACATACCTGCATTCCCATTACTCGGTTTCCTGGTGTTATCCCTGGCCGGGCGGCGGTTGCCCAAACAAGCCATTGCCTGGGTGGGCGCCGGTACGGTTTGTCTGGCTGCATTGATCACGATCGTGCTGGGCATCTCTTTTCTGCAAACACCACCGGGCGGCGGTGCGTACAGTCAATTGTTGTGGTCGTGGTTCAAAATAGGAACGTTGTCGGTTGATATCAGTCTGCGTGTAGATGCATTAACACTCGTCTTCATTTTTATCATCACATTCGTGGGGGCGCTTATTCATATTTATTCCGCCTTCTTCATGTGGCACGACCGGGACTATGCCCGTTTTTTTGCCAGTATGAACCTGTTCGTGTGTGCCATGTTGTTGCTGGTAATGGCCGATAACCTGGTGTTGCTCTACCTGGGCTGGGAGGGGGTTGGTTTATGCAGTTATCTGCTTATTGGGTTCTGGTACGAAGTACCCTCTAATTGCCGCGCAGCAAATAAGGCATTTCTGATAACCCGCATTGGTGATACCGCTTTGCTGATCGGCTTGTTCCTGCTGTTCAAAGAACTGGGCACCCTGAACATCCCGGGTATATTGGAACGGGCGCCTGGCTATTTCACGGCCGGAAGTAGTGATATCGTACTCATCACCATATTGCTGTTGATAGGAGGTATGGGTAAATCGGCGCAAATGCCGTTACAAACCTGGTTACCCGATGCAATGGCCGGTCCATCACCAGTAAGTGCTTTAATACATGCCGCCACCATGGTTACAGCCGGCGTGTACCTCATTGCCCGCATGCATGTATTGTTTCAATTGTCTCCGGTAACCATGGCCATTGTGGCCATCATTGGTGCAATTACATTATTCGTAGCCGGATTCAGCGCACTGGCGCAGACGGATATAAAAAGAATACTGGCCTATTCAACCATCAGCCAGATCGGTTATATGTTCCTGGCGTTGGGTGTAGGTGCGTGGAGCGCTGCCATCTTCCATTTCTTTACCCATGCTTTTTTTAAAGCCTTGTTATTCCTCGCGGCCGGCGTAGTGATAGAAGCCCTGCATCATGAACATAATATTTTCAGGATGGGGGGACTCCGGAAAAGAATGCCGGTGGTGTTTGTCACTTTTTTAGCGGGTGCTGCAGCCTTGAGTGCATTGCCATTGGTAAGTGCCGGCTATTTTAGTAAAGACGCAATTCTTTGGTATAGCTGGAGTGCGGCAAATGGTACTCCTTTTCTGTGGGCGTTGGCGTTGGCCGGCGCTTTCATTACCGCCTTGTACAGTACGCGTTTAATGCTGGTTGTTTTTTGGGGCGACATGAAAACGCCTATACATGAACAACCGGCGCAGGGTATGGTCATTCCGCTGATCATATTGGCTTTCTTCTCTGTTACGGCCGGTTTTATTGAATGGCCGCACAATATGTTGCATCTCACCCTGTTTTCAGACCATGTACAAAACGTATTGCCTGACACCGTATTAAAACAAGGCCTGCCATCGGAATGGGTTTTCCAGGCGATTGCTACGTTGGTGACACTGGCAGGTGTATATGTTGGTTATGTGTTGTATTACGGTAAACAGGGCCTGCGGTGGCATCAATCACCGGGACTCTCTGTTACGCGGGAATTTTTATTCAGTGGCTGGAAGTTCGATCAGCTGTACAACTTCCTGTTCGTTAAACCTTTTGTATATATAACCCGCATCAATAAAAGCGATGTGATAGATAGATTATACAATAGCATTGCCCAGGCAAGTTTGTGGTTGAGCAACTTGTTTTCGGTTTCGCAAAACGGCTCGTTGCGGTTGTATATCGTAGGCGTACTGGCGGGTATCCTGTTTATTATCACCCTTCAATTGTTGTTATGATACTGGTTTGGATGATAGGCATTTTACTTTTGGGCGGCATCATCTGTTGGCTGGTGGGACAACGCTATACTTTTGTTTGCCGGTGGATTGCCCTGGTTTCGGTGATAACTGCTTTTTTGATACCTGTTGTGTGGTATTTTCAACAGCAGCCAGTAGCCGCCGGCAGTGGCAACTGGCTGATACATTACCAGGTTGACTGGATCCCCGCCTTTGGGATCAGCTTCCACCTGGCCATGGATGGACTCAGTTTTGTATTGCTATTGCTTACTTTTTTGCTGGGTGCATTATCGGTGCTGTGTTCCTGGAATGAGATCCGGGAGAAGACAGGCTTTTATTTTTTCAATTTGTTATGGACGCTGGCTGGTATCGCAGGCGTATTTGTCGCCATGGATCTTTTCCTGTTCTACTTCTTTTGGGAA
>DASUVL010000850.1:0-5255 GCA_036379015.1 Niastella sp. | reverse complement strand
GCTATTCTGGTGTACCTGAATATTCGTATGCTTACGAATGAGGTCGGTTCGTTCTTTGCGGGGTCAGCCAACATCTATTGGAAAATACTGATCATTGCTGGTGGAGTGCTGTTCCTGGTGTTGCTGGCTTATATTATTTTCTACCCGATCTTCGTCAAAAAGCCGAAAGCAGGCTCCATACTAATGCACCCGCAAATAGAGGGGTTACAAAAACTGGCTATCCCCTCCTATAAAAAGATCGCCGTAGCCCTGGATTTTGGCGAGCACGATGATACGTTGCTGGCGCATGCTATTGGCCAGGGACAGGGCCAGGCAGAATACCTGTTGATCCATGTGGTAGAAAGCGCCTCGGCCCGCCTGTTGGGCAATGAAAGCGACGATTTTGAAACCCGGAATGATGAGGCACGCTTACAATTGTATGTACAACAATTGCACGACCAGGGACTGGCCGCTACCAGTCATTTAGGATTCCGAAACCGGGCCGGCGAAATCATCCGGATCATAAAAGAATCAAATGCCGATATGCTGGTTATTGGCGCCCACCGGCACAGCGGTATCAAAGATTGGCTATATGGAGAAACAATTAACTCGGTGAGGCATGAGTTGAAGATACCGATACTCGTAGTAAATCTGTAAGTAATTAGTTCGTTAGTTAAAGGTTATGAACCTCGAACGGAGGAACTTATCCCCCCTTTAGGGGGCTAGGGGGTTTTTGAAATAACAAATGTTTTAACCTGCTAAATGTTTCAGGTTTTATATTAAGGTAAGAAGCCAGGATCTTCTGCGGTACACGTTGCAGCATATGCGGATGATTGTTCATGTATTCGAGAAATCGATCGCGGGTAGATGTGTTTAATTGCTCAAAGTAGCGGGCGTCTTTTTTAATGAACATTTGCATTATCATGGCGCGGCCCAGGGCTTCCGCTTCCGGCACAACGTTTAATGCCTCCTGCATGCGATCGTAATGTATAGATACCAGTACGGTAGGTTCCAGGGTTTGTATAACCACATCTGATGGTATCCGGCGATGAAAGGAAATTTCTGATTGTATAATGTGTCCTTCGGTGGCCAGTTGTAAAGTTACTTCGCCTTTGATGGAAGATGGAACATATTTGCGGACAAGTCCTTTGATAACAACATTCAGGAAATCCTCCATTTCGCCATGGTTTACCAACTTTATTTTTTTATCAAAACGGCGGATCTCCAGATAAGGTATTAATTGGTCAACCCCTTCACGGCTTATTGTTGAAAACCGTTTCAGGTGTACCAGTAATTGTTCATAACATTCCCTGGCAAGAATATTTTTTTCCCCCATAAACAAAAATCATTTAAGATAAGGTGCATCTGATTTTTTCGTTCGTAACAAATGCTTCAGCCGGCTGAATGTTTCGGGTTTAATGTTCAGGTAAGATGCCAGGTATTTTTGTGGCACCCGCTGAAAAAGCTCCGGATTATCTGTCATAAAACGCAAAAAACGCTCTTTGGTGCTATACCGGATGCGTTCCAGTTCCCACACTTCTTTCTGTAAAAACAATTCGGTAATGATCAACCGGCTTAAACGTTCTAATTTAGGGTACCGGCTATATAACTGTTCTGCTCTGTCATGGTGGAGGGAATAAAAAGTGGTAGGCTCAACGGTCTCTATCACATATCCTGAAGGTATTCCCGAAAAATACGACACAGATGAAGAGATCAGCTCTCCCTCCTTGGCAATTTGGGTAATTATCTCTTCTTTGCCTTTATAAAAAAACTTCCGCGCCAACCCCTTTATAACGAAATATAAGTACTTCTCTGTTTCGTTTATATCGGTAAGTCGAACTTTTTTGTCTACTGATCTTACTTCAATAGAATTGATTAAGGCCTCCAGTTCTTCCGCAGGAAGATCAATAAACTGGTCTATATACTTTTGTAATATAGCAACCATACTGCAAGTTATAATTTATCAACAATTATTAGATGGTGTTTGACCGGGAGCCTCGATATTTAAGTACAACTATGTACGGGACGATGGAAAAACATCATACCTGTACGTTGTTTGGTAGCTAAAATGCCTTTTGCACATTTGGCCATTCTGCTGTAGGTTTGCAGCCTTATTTGAAGGCAAAAACAACGCATTTATGGCACAAAAAATCAATGTACAGAATCCTGTTGTAGAACTGGATGGCGATGAAATGACTCGCATTATCTGGAAGTTCATCAAGGATAAACTCATTCTCCCCTACATTAACGTCGATATTAAGTACTTCGACCTGGGTGTTGAATACCGCGACCAAACCAATGACCAGGTAACTATTGAAGCCGCCAATGCTATCAAACAGTATGGTGTAGGAATCAAATGTGCTACAATCACACCTGATGAGGCCCGGGTAAAGGAATTCTCCCTCAAACAAATGTGGAAGAGCCCCAATGGTACCATTCGTAATATCCTTGATGGTACAGTTTTCCGCGAACCAATCGTAATCAACAATATTCCCCGTTTGGTTACCAACTGGACTGCCCCCATCATTGTTGGCCGTCACGCTTTTGGTGATCAGTACCGGGCTACCGATTCAGTGATCAAAGGAAAAGGTAAACTCACCATGACCTTTACTCCTGAAGATGGCGGAGAACCGCAAACTTTTGAAGTATACAACTTCAAAGGTGATGGCGTGGCTTTAACCATGTACAACACCGATGAAAGCATCATAGGATTTGCGCGCAGCTGCTTTAATATGGCGCTCAGTAAAAAATGGCCGTTGTATTTAAGTACAAAAAATACCATTCTCAAAAAGTATGACGGACGTTTTAAAGACATTTTCGCTGAAATCTTTGAAAATGAGTTTAAACAAGCTTTCCAACAGGCCGGCATTGTGTATGAACACCGTTTAATTGATGACATGGTTGCCAGTGCCCTGAAATGGAACGGCAATTTTGTGTGGGCCTGTAAAAACTACGATGGCGACGTTCAAAGCGACACCGTAGCACAAGGCTTTGGTTCTCTGGGATTAATGACCTCCGTATTAATTACCCCCGACGGAAAAACCATGGAAGCTGAAGCAGCCCATGGCACCGTAACCCGCCACTATCGCGACCACCAGGCCGGTAAACCAACCAGCACCAACCCTATCGCTTCCATCTTTGCATGGACAAGAGGATTGGCTTTTCGCGGTAAACTGGACGGCAACCAGGCACTTATAGACTTCTGCAACACATTAGAGTCTACTTGTATAGAAACAGTTGAAAGTGGTAAAATGACTAAAGATTTGGCCGTTTGTATCCACGGAAATAAAGTAGAACATGGAAAACACTTCCTGTATACTGAAGAATTCCTGGATGCCATCGATACTAACCTGAAAAAGAAAATGAGTTAGTAAGCTCCAGATTAACAGAATAAACTGGTTATATATTCAAAAAAGCGTTCCGCCTGCGGTGGGACGCTTTTTTGTTTTCCTTCCTCATAGCGCTCATGGTTTCTGGTGAATTTATAACCGGCCGTAAAAACAAAGGCCCTCCCGATGTATCGGGAAAGCCTTATGTGATGATAATACCCCTTAACTTACCTATTTACCCACCACCTCCGCCAGCAGGCGGAGAAGGAAGAATTATATTCAGGGACTTGCCCCATTTATTACCCTATGAATTTTGGCATTTTTGGTTTACCGATTCATCCCGCCAAAGGGCCGGGAGCCTTTCAAATTGCACATTGACTTTTGTACATTATTTGTGCCTGATAGGTCCCTGGCAGTAATTTTCCTGTTAAGGAAACCATAAACCCCGGGTTGCATCATTCATTAGACAAAACATCTTCAAACTGAGACTTAATTTCTACAAAAAAGGCCCACCGGTTTCCCGGAAGACCTTTGAAATGATTGATTAAACCCTAAACCAGTACAAATTCTAGATGCAGGAACCACCACTCGAGCTTAGCGGTTAATCATCACCTTGTTATACAGGGTCGATGATCTATTATTATTGACTGTTTATGCAATAAATACGTTGCGCCTTCAGTTTAGTAATCGTGTTAAAGATTAGATAATGTGGGAAGAAAATATGCAGCTGCCTGGTGAAGCAGCATTCCTTTTTGCAGTAGCAGATAAAGCGTGCATATAAAACAACAGCAGTATCACTCCCTTAAATATTACGACAAAAAATATTTTGCTATTATTTTTAAAAGCCCGAATGTTAATTTGTGAATTTGATTTTCGCGTGTATTTTGCCGGGACATTGAAACACAGCACGTTGTCTAAACATTAACAAAGCTTTTACCCTATTTTACTTAATATGTTGTGATTTTCTTTCAAATTCTTCTTGCCAGGGGAACGCCTATGTACATGTGAAGGATTAAAAAAGTACGGCCGGCGTTCCTACTTTATTATAAAAGGAAATGGTCCAACGGAAGCCCCATTGAACCATTTCCTTTTTCATTTCTTATTTCTTCTTCTTAATTTTTCATTTCTATTTCTTCTTCTCCGCCCTTTTTCTCAACTCAGCCACAGGAATAACGATCTGGCGACCGATGACATCTTTGCCTCTGTAGGTGATCACCTTCAAATTCACAGCATCTTTGGGCACCATCACCGGTTGCGTGTATTTGGGATAAAAGCGATCAGGAAATGAATTATCAAAGCTGTAATAAATATCCAGTCCCTCTACTTCTGTGCTCATGTCCAGCTTCAACCCTTCGCCCTCTTTGCTAACATTAAAAATAGGATCGTACATACTGGGCGCATATTTCATTTCAGCCACATCGAACCGGGTGAAATGATCTTCCACACGACGTATAAAGTCATTCCAGTTCTTTTTGGCTGCTGGCGACCAAACACACTCCGCCACGGCAAACGCACGCGGCCAGGTCATATACTGCGCATGACGCATGTTGTAGATCTGTTCTGTCCATAAGTTGGCCTGTCCGCCTTTTATAAACTTAGGATCAGCACCTTCTGGTATCGGTTCAAATTGATAGGTGGTTTTTAACCGGATACTTTTATATACCGGCGGCTCAATAGCGGCATCCCCCTGCATCAGATCGATATATGTATGGGAATTGGGGCTCATCACAACCTCATGCTGCATTTTGGCGGCTTCTGCCCCTCCTTTTGATCCGCGCCAGCTCATAACAGCCGCATTGGGCGCCAGGCCGCCTTCCAGGATCTCATCCCACCCTATCATCTTCTTCCCTTTCGATTCAATGATCTTTTCTACTTTCTTTACAAAATAGCTTTGCACTTCATGCATATCCTTTAATCCTTCCCGTTGCATCAGCTGTTTTATAGCAT
>DASUVL010000849.1:0-5350 GCA_036379015.1 Niastella sp. | reverse complement strand
GCGTTAGCGGTCCCGTATTTTTTGAAAGACCGTTAGACCGGACGAAAAGGAGATGCACTAAGGCACCCAAAAAGAAGGTGTTTGATCGTTTAATGGAAATGGCCCAACGATGCAAAAAATTATAGAACCAAAGCTATTACTTTGGGCCTTCCTTTTCTGGACACGTCCCGTGAGCGACCAGACAACTATCCTGATACCGCCTATGCTGTTACAGCCTTTTACGGAAAATGCCATTCCCCTTATCAATCGCAAGCCTGATGGCAATGCAGCTCCTGTTGTACAAGGTATAAATGGCTACCGGGTTATTGCAAAAAATCATAACATGGTATTACTTCAATTACACACCCGTCCTTTTCAAAACGATCCCTTTGACCGAACGTCATGATATTTGACTAATAGAATCTTTTGTAGCATTCTTAAGGTTTACATTAGTAATATACAAACTTGTATATTACTAATGTAAAGATTGCATTCGATGCTTCATACTGCCTGCACACCAGGCATTTTAATCATCGCGCTGTCTCGTTCCTTGTCGCTTGCTATAAATATATAAATTGATGGAGAATATCACCATTAATGGTAATATCATGATTTAATGTTGATTAATTACATCATTAAATCTTATTAGTTTTTAAACCTAATTCATAAGAAATAAGCTAGAAATTCTCATCTCTGGCAAACAATATCAAACAAAGCTGGATGCTAACGTACGCGAGTTTGCTATTGAGAGAGGAAAAGCAGGAAGTCTATTGAAAAATTAAATTGTGCGGTAGAACCAGTGGCTGGCCACTACGGTTGTGCCCAATTTCAGATGCCTATAACGATTGTTAAATAAAAACGTGAAAAACACCTTGCTTTCTTAATTTATATTTTTGTAACCTTGAGCTCAGTATTTTATCACATTCCCCAACAACCATTCGCATATAATTCTCGGTTTAGCAATCGTCACAATTTGTGATGAGGTGGTATAGCTTTGTTCTTGCGCCTTCAGAACAACAAATTGAAACCACTTATTCTACTCGTACTACACAAAAACATTTCAGACAGCAAAAGAAAAGGCCTGAGTTTAAATAGAAGCCTGCATGTCAGCAAGAAAATGCAGCAACTCTAACATTCTTTCTTTCTAAACAAAAGTGTATGACATTAAATCCATTAACAAAAAAGCTCTATTTAAGTTTTTTGGCTATTGTGGCACTTGCTTGTTTTGTTTGTTTTCTTATTATTTTTCTCGAAAGAGGTAGGCTAAAGAATCTTCACCTAGGATCCTTCAAATATGATCCTACAAATGCACATCTCATCATAGAGGCAACGCTCCCTTCCGCAGAATTCTACTTGGGGGATTCTATTACAACCCAAAAAATCAAAGTAATCGACAATGAAACTAAAAAAGAATTGATAACTTTTGAAATCGATCTAATTCCGGGCAAATTCCGATGGCATTGCAACAGCTTTACAAAGCTACGAAACTACCAGAATGACAAATACTATCCATATATATCCGTAATAAACGAGTATTTCAACAAGAAGTTACCAAATGCAAACAATGCGCAAAGAAAAGTTCAAGCTATACTAGCAATAGGCGTGGCTTCCCAGGAAGGGTCATTAACTGAACAAGAATCTCTTTCAGACAAAAGATCCACTGTTTTATATGATGCGCTAGATAAATATCTCGATAGTGTAAATCTAAATGTGCCTAGAATCAAAGTTTCTTTTGGTCAGTATTTGGGAAACGCCAAAGATGGCTGTGATGAACATACGGATGAACAAAGAATTGTCGCATTCATCAAAGTATACGATTCCAATATCCAGGTAAATGATGAAACCTACGCATCGTTTCAAAGTATGTTCTACAAGGTATGCGACGAAGCGTTTCAAAAAGGCGAAATATCGCTTAATGGTCTTAATTATTCGAGATATAAAAACCAAAAAGCTTTCTTGCAGCGAAATTTCTTTTAACAAAAAATCAATAAGTCTCTGGGAAGTAGCAGCCGACTTGGGTATGCTGGCTGAAGAATATACCCTCATCGCTAAAAGCGCCATTATAATTACCAACGCATTGAGTTATATCATTTGTCAGTCGTTCTTTTATGTATGTAGAACAAATTCCACACTAACTACCAGGCAAATGTTCCTTTCTTATTTATAACAGGCTGATACAGAGACCCTCCGGTGGGGTACAAAATTTCATTAGCTCATTGCATGAAACACTTCCGCTTTGCCATGCTGGCGACCCTGCTGTTTGCCGGCTGTTTAAATAATGCCGACAACGCCACCGATGAAAACGGAGAGCCTGCTAAACCCAAAAACGTTTCATCGCGCAATACCAGCATTACAAAAGCCAACTCGTATTCCGACCTGTTTTTCGACAGCACTGCGCTGGCTGACTATTGTGCCAATAATAAGCTGTCTGACTCCATCGCGAATCGCATGCTCAGCTTTTACAATGCCCGCAATTACCAGTACGCCTGGTTTACCAGCGATGGCTTTACCGAAGAAGCGCAACTCTTCTGGAACCTGTTCGACCATTACCTCACCTACTCCGGCGATACATCATTGGCCAATAAACCCCTCGAAAAACACATGAACCGCCTGCTGATCGATAGTTTTACTGTAAGCAGTACAGAAAAAAACTTCCGCCAAACCGAATTTAGGCTTACAGAAAGCCTGATGGGTTACGCGCTGAAAAACTTTGACCGGGGGTATGTAAAACGGAAAGAGCTGGAACGGTTCGTCCCTTTTATAAAGACAGATCCCATTCAACTGGCCGATTCACTGTTATCTAAAAAACATAAAGACAATAAGTATTTCGAAGACATCAATGCTTCGTATAAAGCGCTAAAAGACCAATTGCAAAAATATTACGACATCCATAAAACGGGGGGCTGGCCGGCCATACTGGCGCCAACCAAACCATTAAAGAAAGGCGCCTCCTCTCCGGAAATTGTCACCATTAAAAAATACCTGACTATTACAGGCGATATGCCGGGCAATGATACGAGTGCCGTATTCAATGACACGCTGGCGCAAGGGATAACACAGATACAACAACGATTTGGAATGAAGCCCACCGGCACGTTGACGAAAGATCTGGTCAATGAAATGAATGTGTCCGTTCGCGACCGCATAGAGCAATTATTGATCAACCTGGGCCGCATGCGCTGGATGCCATCACAATCAAATGGCACGCTCATTATTGTGAATATTCCTGAATTCAACTTACATGTACTGGAAAATGGCCATAAGGCATTTGATATGAATGTGGTGGTGGGCAAAGAAGGGCATAGCACCATGCAATTTACCGGTACTATGAACCAGATTGTATTTGCCCCCTACTGGAATATACCACCGAGCATTGTTACCAATGAAATATTACCTGAAATAGAAAAAGATAAACATTACCTGGAGAAGAACGAGATGGAAAACCAGGGCGACAAAGATGGAGATGGTATTCCGGACATACGGCAATTACCGGGCGATAAAAACGCCTTGGGCAAGGTAAAATTCCTTTTTCCCAACAGCTTTGATATTTATCTGCACGATACACCCGCCAAAAGTTTATTCAGTAGAGATAAAAGAGCATTCAGCCATGGTTGTATACGCCTGGCCAATGCCCAGCAAATGGCTGAGTACCTGTTACGCAATGACAAGGACTGGGATAGCGAAAAAATAGCAGATGCCATGAATGCCAAAGAACAAAAAGTAGTAAGGTTGAAAAATAAAGCCGAAGTGTTTATCACCTACTATACCGCCTGGGTAGATGATGACGGGCGTTTAAACTTCAGACAGGATGTGTATGAACATGACAAAAAGATCAGAGCGAAATTGTTTCAGTAAATAAGACAACGAGGCAATCCCGACCAGTCGGGACAACGAGGAAAACCGTAAGTTATAATCGGAAGCGGGGCAGTTGCAGACTACATGCGATTTGCGACAAGCTGTAAACATTACATGTAGTGATATGCCACGTTGGCGTAGGCGTTCTACAGTAAGCGTTTTGCGTTAAGCATTCCGCGTTCAGCCTTACACGTTCGGCGATTTGTAATTAGCGTGCCCAAACCTTATAGCGTAAAGTTTGTGGTTCTTATTTCCCGTTTTGTTGGTGGTTTGTTCCCGACTTTATCGGAACGGCTTGACACTGTTTTCTACTTGTCGAAGATCAAAAAAAAAGCAGCGTATTATAAAATGCAGGCGGGAAGCGGTGTTTAGCCTGTAAAATTTTATTAATTAGTATTTATTTATAATCGTAGCATGAGAATTGCTTTTACCTTTGTGTTTCACTTGTTACATTTTTTGGACTATGCGAATTGAAGTAAAGAAAAATATTCACTTCACCAAGTTGGTGAAAGTAAATGGACGGTTGAAGGAGTTTAACTTCAGGAAATTGGGTGGCCATAATGAAGGGCTTTTTACGGTGGATGTTAGCGACGACAGGGGTAATCGCATCCTGTTCCGTATGCAAAAAGAACAAGACATCTGGAAAATATTGCCGATGCCGCCGCAGGTACTGCCAAATTGGGTGATCGATAAAGAGACTACTTTTCATGACCTGATCGAGGAAGAGCTGCGCAGCTTATAAAAAGCACTGCTACCTTTTTTACTTGTTTCCCCCTCAAAGCCTGGTCCCGGCTGAGCCGAGAGCATTAGGTGTATATTGTTGGTTAACAGCCGGTCCGGTATATAATGAGACAACTGCTCATTGCATTATCGCCAGCTGCTGTTTTACCGCCAGGCATATTTACGCGCCCATACCACAAGCAATTATTTTGTTCTGGGCGGCTACATTTATGTCTTTTTAACGCTTCTCTCCTATTTTTTGAGCGGTTTCCCCCATTATCTGATTATCACCAGCAAATTTTTCATAGCACCCGACCTTGCGCCCGACGAGTTTTGGCTTCAACGCTTACAGTAGCGCCTCCGTGCTCCGACACTATGGCGCAAACATCTAAGGCATCAGCGACGCCGACAGGTCGTGGGCCGTTCGCCGGAGGCCGAGCCGTTGGCCAGGGCACTCTCCGCCGGTTGGCGGATTTGGCGCCGGACGAAGCGCTGGCGCAAGCGTCTAAAGTTTCAGCGACCCGATAGGTCGGGGACGGCCTTGCTTCGTGCTCCGTCGCTGAAAGCCGCTCTCCGCCGGTTGGCGGATTTGGCGTTGGACGAAGCGCTGGCGCAAGCATCTAAAGCTTCAGCGACCCCTACGGGTCGGGTGACGGACGGGTAAGCATTAGCATAACTTGTCCCGACTTTAGTCGGGATTATCACATTGACCTTACTCGCTTAGCCTAAAACGAACGAACCCGCCTTCTCCGCCAGCTGGCGGATTCGGACGGGCGAGCATTAGCAAATTGGACTG
>DASUVL010000848.1:0-5757 GCA_036379015.1 Niastella sp. | reverse complement strand
CAGGTTATTCCACAAAAGGGAAGGCCGGATATGATGACTGCCCGGGAGTTTGCTGAATTTCAAAATGAATATTACGCGGACCGGGTAAAGTATGAAGGCTATACCGGCGCCCTGGCTGCGGACTATAAAAATCCTGAACGCTATGGCGATGGGGTCAATTGGTTCAATACGTTAACACGAAAAGCACCTATACAAAACTATGACCTGCTGGTTTCCTCCGCTACCGGTAAATCTTCTTCTACCGTGCTGGTCGGTTACCAGAACCAGCAGGGCGTGGTGATCAATACTGGGACCAAATTATTCTCACTGCGCTATAACCAGGATTTCAACCTGGTGAACAACAAATTGAAAATGGGCTTTGGTTTAGCACCCAGTTACCGTATTGATCATAATATCCGGTTAACAACGGAAGGGGTGGGTGGCCTGATCGAGAAAATTGTAGAAGCCAGTCCGTTGATAGCTCCTATAGACAGCAATGGTCAAATGCCGTTGAATGTGCATTCAGCAGGCATGGTCGCGAATATAAATCCGTATGCACAACTCATTGGCATTAAAGATGACCATAAGACCACGCGCATTCTCGCTAATGCGTACCTGAATTATGAATTGTTGAAAGGTTTGGCCATAAAAGGAAACCTGGCGTTGGATAAAGGCGCTGAAACCCGTAACCGGTATTCTCCTACCTTCCTCTCTTCAACGGCGGTTGCAACCGGTACCAGCAGTTCAGTAGATAATTACTCATGGACGGCAGAAGCCACTGTCAACTACGCAAAAACATTTTTAAATGATCATCATATCGAGTTGCTGGCCGGTTATTCGGCCCAGCAGTTTGAACAGGAAAGCAATGGCGTGAATGGTACAAATTTCCCCAGTGATGATGTGGAATACCTGAGTGCAGCCACTTCCATAACTTCAGGGGTCAGTAATGCCACTGCTTATTCCCTGGTGTCAACGATAGGTAGAGTGAATTACAATTTCAGGGGTACATACCTGCTGTCAGCAGCTGTTCGCCGCGATGGTTCTTCCCGCTTTGGCGCCCGTACGAAATATGGAAATTTCCCCTCTATCTCTGCCGGTTGGATCATTACTAATGAGGCCTTCATGGAAAGGTTCCGTGACATCAGCTTTTTGAAATTACGCGCCAGTTATGGTATTACCGGTAATAACAACATCGGCAATTATACCAGTATAGCCCAGGTCACAAACAGTAATTATGTATTGAGAGGTATTTTGGTGCCAGGCGCCACCATCACTACTTTACAAAATCTGGACCTTCGATGGGAGCGTAACAAACAATTCGATATCGGTGTTGATGTAACCCTTTTCAATAACAGGGTATCCTTCACCTACGATTTTTATCACAAATTATCCGATGGCCTGATCCAGGACAGACCTATCCCCCGGGCATCAGGTTATTCAAGCGTTTCCTCCAATGTGGGCGTGCTGGAATTCTGGGGACATGAGTTTACGCTCAGTGGCGCCATCCTGACCGGTAAAGTAACCTGGAACGCCTCTGCTAATATGTCGTTCGACCGGAACCAGATCAAGACGTTATTGGCGCCGGGCTTTATTCGCCGCAACAATACCACTACTTCCGACTACTATCGCAACCAGGAAGGTCATGCTCTGGGTGAGTTTTACGGATTCGTTTTTGACGGATTGTATAAAGACCAGGCTGATCTGAACAATTCACCCAAATCTCAAATATCGGGTAGCACCTCTGATGTAGGTACTATCAAAATGAAAGATGTAGTAGAGGATAAAGCGATCACTGAAAACGACCGCACGTTTATCGGCAATCCCAATCCGGATTTCCTTTTTGGATTCAGTAATCAGGTAAGCTATAAGAATTTCGATCTGTCGGTAACGATAGCGGGCTCATATGGCGGTAAGATCCTGAATCCTTCCAAATGGGCATATCTCACCAACCTGGATGGAGCAAGGGCTTTGCTGTCCGCTGTAAAAGACCGCTGGCGGTCGGAAGATAATCCGGGTTCAGGGGTATATCCCAGAACAAAATCCGGTACAACTGCCATAGGGCGTTCTGTGAACAGCCAATGGGTAGAAGACGGGTCTTATCTCTCTGTAAAGAACATTACCCTCGGCTATACGTTGCCACTGAAGGGGAATGCAGCCATAAAAAACCTCCGGGTATTTGGTTCCATACAACATGCATTGATCCTGACGAAATACTCCGGTATCAATCCTGAGATCAGTTTAAATGGACTGAATGGCACTGGCATTGGCATTGATGAAAATGCCTATCCCGTTCCACGGGTATTTGCCATCGGTTTATCAACAAGCTTTAAATAATTTATCCTGGTCACTATAAAACAGTATTATGAACAAGATATTTATCATAGCGGTACTGGCCTGCACCGTTATATCATGTAAAAAGGATTTTATTGAATTGTCGCCCGAGGATCAGATAGCGGAGGTTAATTTCTATAAAACGGAATCGCAGTTCAGAATGGCGCTGGCGGCCGCTTATACGCCCTTGCGCGATCTGATGACGAATGATTTTTATACCGGTGAAATGCGTTCCGATAATACACATTACCAGTATTACCAGATCAACCGCGGAACAGCTTACGTTATGCGGGAGAATATCGCAGATTTTACTGACGATCCTTCCAATGACTATAGCAATGCTGTTTATTTCCATTGTTTCAAAGGGGTATCAAGGGCCAATATCATTCTCGACCGTATAGATGGCGGCACCCTCTCCGACGCGGCAAAGAATGATATCGTTGGACAGGCAAAATTCCTGCGGGCTTTCAACTTCTTTAAGCTGGTGCGTTATTTTGGAGGCGTACCCCTGTTCATCCATGAAGTAAAGGAAGCAGAAGAGTCCTTTCTTTCCCGTTCATCTGCTGATGAAATATATGCACAGATCATAGAGGACGCGAAAGATGCCATTGCGAAACTGGCTAATCCGGCGTTTGCGGGAGGTAAGCAAAGCGGACAGGCCACCAAAGGGGCGGCAACTATGTTACTGGCAGAAGTATATATGGTACAAAAGAAATATGCCGATGCAGAGACCTTGCTCAATTCCCTGGCCGGTATGGGCTATGACCTGCTGGCCAAATACGCCGATGTATTTTCAACCGCGAACAAGAACAGTAAGGAATCGATCTTTGAAGTGCAATACCTCGAAGGCTTACAGGGCGGACAACAAAGCCAGTTTATTTATTACTTCTTACCCCGCTCCACCAATGACAGTTTAATAACCGGGGTTAGAACAGATAACAGTGGGATCGGTGGCTGGAACACGCCTACCCAGGACCTGATCGATGCATATGAAGCAGGTGATTTGCGTAAGGATGCTTCTATTGCTGTGGCAGAAGGCACTTACAATGCAAGTAATATTTTTGCCATCTCTGCCAATAAAAGCATTATTAATTATACACCTGCCGCCGGTAAAACAGGCGTTCCGTATATTAAAAAATACCTGAACCCACATTCAAACCCCGCCAATACCAACGACAACTGGCCGGTATACCGGTATGCAGATGCCTTGTTGTTGCTGGCAGAAGCGAAGAACCTGCAGGGAAAACCAGGCGAAGCATTGGTGCCTTTAAACAAGGTACGTACAAGAGCATTTGGAAATGCTACCCATAATATAACGACTGTTGATCAAACAGCATTAACTGACAGCATTGCGAAGGAAAGAAGGGTAGAGCTGGCCTTTGAAAATCATCGCTGGCACGACCTGGTGCGAACTGGTAAAGCTGTTGACGTGATGAATGCGTTTGGTGTTAAACAAAAGCAATTATACAGTTATTTATCACCTGCTTCTTACCAGGTAAATAACAACCGGTTGTTATATCCCATACCACAAGCGGAAAGAGAACTGAATATTGATCTTACGCAGAACGATGGGTACCTTAAGTAATTAGCTAATGTGATAATTAGATAATGTGATAATGGAAAGCAAATACAGAAGGCGAAAATGGAAAGCAAATACAGAATGAGTAAATAAATAAGAACCTGACAGCTTCCCTTACAACCAGAGCCGGTAGCCAACGCTGCCGGCTTTTCTATTTCCCCCAATAATATGAATTCCGAAACCGTAATTCTTTTATATTTGCGTTATATATTTGAAGAAATAACGTCTAAGACTGCTATAAAAAAGGATTATGTTGCCGGAACAGCTGCGCTATTTTACCAGACTAATTGCCAGTGGATCATTTTTTTTAGGATGTCAGGCAAACTCCATTGCGCAGGAAGCGCCCGTGGAGCCGGATACCATTCGCAAGGTGCAGGTGTTACAGGAAATAGTGATCTCCGCTTCCCGTCTTTCAGAAAAACAGCTCACGGCTCCGGTGAGTATTTCAAAACTGAGCAATTCACAAATACAGCAAACGGCCGCGCCTGGTTTTTTCGATGCCATTGGCAGTATGAAAGGCGTGCATATGATTGTGCCGGGAATGGGTTTCAAAATAATAAACACCCGTGGGTTTTCTAATACCACCAATGTACGGTTTGTACAAATGATCGATAACATCGATAACCAGTCGCCTCATATTGGAGCGCCTATTGCCAATGCCTTGTCACCCGGCGACCTGGATATTGATCATGTGGAAGTTATTCAGGGAGTTGCATCGGCGTTATATGGCATGAACGCTACCAACGGACTGGCCAATTTCACTACCAAAGATCCCTTTACCACGCAGGGATTTAGTATACAGCAGCAGGTTGGTGTGAACCATGTGAATGATCCCAATGGAGTGAACGCCAAACTATATAGTGAAACAAATATCCGGTGGGCCCGGGTAGTTGGAAAAAAATGGGCCTTTAAGATCAATGCCGGTTATAATCGTGGCTACGATTGGATCGCGGACAACAGAGATGACTTAAATCCAACAGCTAATCAAACCACTAATTTATTGGGAGCAGATAATCCGGCGTATGATGCGGTGAACGGTTATGGTAACGAATCTTCCAACCGGAAAACCCTTACCCTGGGCGGAAAAAATTATGTAGTGTCCCGCACCGGCTATTACGAACGGGATGTAGCCGATTATCATTTGCAAAATGTGAAAGGTGATGTTTCATTGTATTACCGGCCTACTGATAAAGCGGAGCTGGCATATACCTACCGTACTGCCTTTTTGAATAATATTTATCAACGTTCTAACCGGTTCCGGTTACAGGATTATGTATTACAACAGCACATCCTTCAATTCAAAAATGAATTACTCCAGGCACGTGCCTATATTACTTCGGAGAATACCGGGCATTCATACAACCTGCGTTCTATGGCAGAGAATATGGATGTTAATTTCAAAGACAACAACAAATGGTTCCAGGATTATACCAATGCGTTTAACAGCGCCATGGCAACGAAACCTGATGTGGCCGCTGCACACCATCAGGCGCGCGACGCAGCTGATTACGGCCGGCTGCAACCAGGTGACGATACTTTTAAAGAAAAGCAAAAGCAATTACAGGAAATAAATAATTGGGATATTGGTGCTGCATTAAAAGTAAAAGCCCACCTGGTGCATACAGAGGCGGCATTTGATCTGGGGAAATTATTGCACATAAATTATAATCTACAGATTGGAGCAGATTTCAGGGATTATATCATTGTCCCTGATGGTAATTATTTTATCAATCCAACCGATTCAGGCCATAATCTGAATTACACCAGTTATGGTTTTTTTGTGCATGCATCAAAAAAGCTATTGCATGAAAAATTACAGATCAGCGCGGTGCTTCGTGGTATCGGCTATGAATACTTTAACCTTAAAT
>DASUVL010000847.1:0-6029 GCA_036379015.1 Niastella sp. | reverse complement strand
GGGCCTTAATATCAACCTCATTGCAGTAGACGAAGCACATTGTATTTCACAGTGGGGATACGATTTCAGACCGCCCTACTTGCGCATCGCCGCCTTACGTGAAGAGCTGGCCGGTATTCCTATATTAGCGCTTACTGCTTCAGCCACACCAGCAGTACAAAAAGATATTTGCGAAAAGCTGCAGTTTAAAAATCAGGCTGTATTCAGCCAGTCGTTTGAACGGCCGAACTTATCGTACAGTGTGTTTACCGTTGATTCAAAGATCAACAAGATCAAAGAGATATTGCAGAAAGTAAATGGCAGCAGTATAGTTTATTGTAAAAGCCGGAAACGCACCAAAGAGATCAGCGATCTGTTGAAAATGCATGGCATTACTGCAGACTTCTATCACGCCGGACTTCAACAGGAAGTGCGCACCCAAAAACAAACCGCCTGGATCAATAATTCCATTCGTACCATAGTTTGCACCAATGCATTTGGTATGGGCATTGACAAACCCGATGTGCGGGTAGTGATCCATGCCGATGTACCCGATTGCCTTGAAAATTATTACCAGGAAGCAGGCCGTGCCGGTCGTGATGAAAAGAAATCTTACGCCGTATTATTATACGACAACAAAGAGCTGGATGAACTACAACAGCTACCCGATATCCGTTTTCCCTCGCTGGAAACTATCAAACAGGTATACGAAGCATTGATGAACTTTCTGCAAATACCTTCCAATTCAGGCGAAGGCAATTACTACGATTTCGATTTTACCGACTTTATTAAAAAGTTTCAACTGGATGTTCACCAGGCCATTTATTCAATAAAAGCATTGGAGCAGGCAGGCTGGCTATCTCATAACGAACAGATCTTTTTCCCGGCCCGTATCCAGTTCGTAACCGGCAAAGAATGGCTATACCAGTTTGAAAAAGATCATCCACAACTGGAACCATTAATAAAAACGCTGCTACGCACCTATGAAGGCATTTTTGATATGCCGGTAAATGTGCATGAAAAAAGCATTGCCTTTTTGCTACGCAAAGAAGAAGCAGCCGTAATGCATGAACTGAAAATACTGGATGGCAATGCCATCATAGAATACATTCCCCGTAAAGACACCCCGCAGCTATTCGTTATGTTGAATAGGGTAAGAGCCGCTACCCTGCGCTTTGACATAGCCGGTTATGAAAAAAGAAAACAACAGTTCATTGAGCGCATCAGGGTGATGATGGAATATATTAAAACCAGCAAACAATGTCGCAGCCAGTATATTGCTGCCTACTTTGGTGATGAAAAAACAAAAGCATGTGGCATTTGCGATAATTGTTTACAACAAAAAAACCATGGGCTTTCTACCACGGAATTTGAAAATATATCTAAATCTATCTTTACAATAATTCATCAACAACCGGTACAAAGCGAAAGACTGCTGCAACAACTGCCTGCTATTAAAAAAGAAAAGCTGTGGAAAGTGCTCGACTTCTTACAAACCGAAAACAAGCTTTATATAGATAAGGAAGGCTATGTAAAGCCGGCTTAAAAAAAGAAAAGGCCCGGATGATTTTGCACCATCCGGACCTTGAATACTATCAAAAAGCGACTGAGATCATTTCTTAGGCGGCATAGCCCCTACCTGCGACATCATGGTATTGGGCGACTGTACATTATGATGTTCAACTATCTGACCGGCATCGTTTAATTTAAAGATATCAACGTCTTTCATTTTATACGATTTGTTGGTCGCCTTCATGCCCATGAAATCATTTTTAAAAGTGCCCGACCATTCACCCCATACCATTACCCAGTCGCCATCAGCAACATATTTCAAGTCACTGCCTTTGTTATCGGGGAAGGCGTTCATCCAACCGTTTATCATCTTCATAATACTATCCTTCCCTTTGATGGGCGGTTTACTACCATCGCCATAATCAACGCAATCAGCCGCACAATCCTTCAACATATCGTTTACATTTTTTGACTCCATGGCATCAAAACTGGCCTTGATTATTTTTTTGTTGCGTTCGGCCTTGCTTTCAGCACTTTCAACGTTTGTGGAATCGGACATTTTGGTATCTGCCCCTTCCGTCTTGTTGGTACTGGTTTCACAGGCCGTTAATAAGGCTGTTACAACAGCCAGCAATACAATCGTTTTCTTCATACTTGTTATTTTAGGTTAAAAAATAATACACCCGGGCATACGCCATGGTGAATGGTTGGGAACAACTAAAAAACAAACTATAGAAGATAGGGTTTGATTGCTACAAATCCGCTTTATTAGAACCAGCTACTTGATTTTTTGCGGGAAGAACTCTTGCCGCCTAACCCCAATGCACCCAGCAAACTACGGGTAATAACATTGGCGGCCGTACGGCCTATTTGCTTGGTAACAGAGCTTTCTAGTACTTTTTCCAGGGTTGATTTTTCTTCCTTCTTTGAGGTTCTGGAAGGTTTTTCTTCTTCTTTTGCCTGTGCCGACTTTTGCGCTGCTTCTTCCAGCTTGGCTGTTAATATTTCGCAGGCGCTTTCTCTATCTTCAACGTCGGCATATTTTTTAACCAGCTTCGATTGGTTCACAAGGTTATCTATTTCACTATCGGTTAAAACATCCATGCGCGACCGGGGCGGTACAAGCATCGTGTGCACCAACGGTGTAGGAATTCCTTTTTCATTGAGGGCTGTAACCAATGCTTCGCCTATACCTAATTGGGTAAGCAGGTCATCTGTTTTGTAAAATTCGGTTTCGGGATAGTTTTCAGCGGCCTGCTTTATGGTCTTTCTGTCGGCAGCAGTGAAAGCCCGCAACGCATGCTGCACTTTCAAACCCAGCTGACTTAATATAGCAGCGGGAATATCCTGGGGGTTCTGCGTACAAAAGAAAATACCTACCCCTTTTGACCTAATGAGTTTTATGACCGTTTCAATTTGTTGTAGCAAGGCGTCGGTAGCTTCCTGAAATACCAGGTGCGCTTCATCAATAAACAGCACCAGCTTGGGCTTATCAATATCGCCGGCTTCTGGTAAGGTGGCATATAGTTCGGCCAGCATTTGCAGCATAAACGTGGAGAACAACTTTGGCCGGTTTTGCATGTCAGTTACCCGCAGCACATTTATGATACCACGACCATCATCGGCAATGCGCATAAGGTCGTCGATCTCAAAGGAAGGTTCGCCAAAGAACACGTCGGCACCCTGCTGTTGTAATTCTATTACTTTACGCAAAATGGTACCGGTGCTGGAAGTAGCTATTTTTCCATATACCTGTTCAATTTCTTTCTTGCCCTCATTGCTTATAAACTGAATAACCTTTATAAAATCTTTCAGATCGAGCAACGGCATTTTATTATCATCGCAATACTTAAAGATGAGTGATACAATCCCTTCTTGAGTATTGTTAAGGTCCAGGATCTTTGATAATAGGATGGGCCCAAACTCACTTACGGTAGCACGCAGGCGTACCCCTTTTTCGTTGCTTAAGGTCATGAGCTCAACCGGGAAACCGGCTGGCTTATAGTCGCCACCTATTTTGGTAAGTCGTTCTTTGATGTTATTATTCTCACTACCGGCTGCGCCGATACCACTTAAATCGCCTTTAATATCCATGAGCAAAACCGGTACGCTGGCGTCGCTCAATGCTTCGGATATCAGTTGCAGGGTTTTGGTTTTACCGGTTCCGGTGGCACCGGCGATCAACCCGTGCCGGTTCATTGTTTTTAATGGAATGTATGCATCTGTGCCAGTAAGCACTTCCCCATCCAATACAGCCGTACCTATGCGAAAAGATTCTCCTTTAAAAGTATAGTTGTCCTTTACTAATTGTACAAATGCATCTTTATTAGGCATATCAGAATTTTGTGGCAGAAAGATACAGGTTTACCAGGAATCAGCAAGCCAGGAACGACATCAGATTATATTTTTTATGGAAGTATAATGATCCAGGCATATCCCCTTAACAAATTGAAAACAAACCCCTTAATAACATCAGCAGATACCAGTTAGATGTTTCCGGTTTTGCCAGTTTCTCCCGGCTAAGCCGGGACCATATATGAGAACTTCCATGGCAAATAAAAAGAGCCGTCTGCCAACCGACGGACGACTCTAATTAACTCATTTGTTTGGGCTTCATTCTCACATTAGCATATTATCAAATTATCGCATTAATTACATCTCCTCTTCCCGCTCCAACATTAAAATAGCGCTTTGCGGAACGATATAATACTTATCATTTTCATACAATACCTCGGTAGCACCGCTTAGGAGAAAAATAGCCAGGTCGCCTTCTTTCGTCTGTAAAGGCACATATTTAACCTGTTCTTCGCTGCTTTTCCAGGATTCTTCTTCTACCGGCATCGGAATAGCATAACCAGGACCTGTTTTAATAACATAACCCTGCTGTACTTTTTCACGTTCATGTACCCCGGGCGGCAGGTATAACCCCGTTTCTGTACGTTCATTGGGTTTAGCGGGGCGAATCAATACTCTGTCACCAATGACAATAAGCTTTTTGAATTTGTTATCAGTTGTCAAACGCATATGACCATTATTAAAGCGTAAAATTAACCAATTAACTGTTCATACTTATTATTTGCCATTTGACCGGCACCCGCCTTCGCCCCCGATCCCGACGTGTCGGGAGGGCTCCGACGCTGAAGCTCTGGCGCAAGCGTCTAAAGCTTTGGAGGCACGCGATCTCCGCCGGCGGGCGGATATGGCTTTCCTTCGTGCTCCGTCGCTGAAGCTTTGGCGCAAGCGACCGAAGCTTCGCGAAGGCGCAGCAGGCAAGCATAGGTATTATTAACAAAAAATTACGCGGCTATTGCCGGTTTTGGTAAATGATTTAACTTTATTTACACTATCGAACTAAATCTACATCACAATGGAAGGAAAGAAACCTAAAATTTTATTATGCGAGGACGACACGAACCTTGGAATGGTGTTAAAGAATTACCTGGAGTTGAATGATTTTGATGTGACGCTGGAACGTGACGGTCGCCTTGGCCTTGCCGCATTTCAACGCGAAAGATTTGATCTTTGCTTACTTGATATAATGATGCCTCACATGGATGGATTCACGCTGGCGGAAGAGATCCGTGATGTGGATCCTGATATTCCATTATTCTTCCTGAGCGCCAAAACCATGAAGGAAGATATTATTCAGGGTTATAAGCTCGGCGCCGATGATTACATTACCAAGCCATTCGACAGCGAGGTATTGTTATTGAAAATAAAAGCCATTCTGAAAAGGAATGAAGAAGTGAATAAAGAACAGGAGAATAAAGAATACGACCTGGGCGGTTATCACTTCAATCCCAAATTACGCGAACTGAGCCATGGCGGTAAAACACAAACACTGTCGCCTAAAGAAAATGAGTTGTTGAAGATGCTGTGCGAGCATATGAACGACCTGTTGCCGCGTGAACAAGCGCTTAAAAAGATATGGGGTAGCGATACCTATTTCAATGGCCGTAGTATGGATGTGTATATTGCCAAATTGCGCAAATACCTGAAAGATGATGATAACATTGAGATCGTGAACATTCACGGTAATGGCTTCCGGTTAGTAGTTCCGGTGGCTTAACCCCTGGCTCCCTAAAGGGATGCCCATTAAGTTTCGGATTCACAGTTTTACATTATACCGTTTTAATAAAAAACGCTGCGTATTTCAATACACAGCGTTTTTTTATTTTCTATAGAAAATCCTGACCGTAGTCGAAGGAATGCGTATTCGAAGGATTGATCCGAAGGACCGAGCGTCCTGAGCGTAGTTGAAGGATCGAGGTCCAGGGTTCTGTATTTCACGATTGACAACCGCGTAAGGGCCGAAGACGGGGCGTAGGCGGATTGCCGAATACTAAAACAGCGCTCTCAAAATTCAGGCTCTCACTCACCATTGATCTGCCCCGTTGTATTTCTCTTGAGTATAGCTTGCAGCCTGAAGCGTGTTGTCATTTCACGTCTGCCGTTTGCCGTTTCACGTCTTCTTACTCAAACAGTAAACCCGCCCCACCGCTTCCGGGGGCTACTCTTCCCAAATGGGTATATGCCTT
>DASUVL010000846.1:0-19005 GCA_036379015.1 Niastella sp. | reverse complement strand
CTCGAGGGCTGTGCGGGTAACACCGGTAGCCGATGCATAAGATTCCAGTGAACCACGCAAACCGGTTCCTTTATGTAAACGGCCGCCGGGAATAATGGTCGTATGACCCAGTTCGCCGGCAAAACCATCATGACCGTATACCAGTTGTCCGTTTGCCACAATCCCGCTGCCAACACCGGTACCCAGGGTGATAACAATAAAATCGCGCAAGCCCCGGGCCACACCATACATCATTTCGCCCACTGCCGCTGCATTGGCATCGTTGGTGAGTGAGCAGGGAACGCCGAATTTATCGTTCATTAACTGCATCAAAGGAATAAGTCCTTTCCACGGTAAATTAGGCGCATATTCAATAGTGCCTTTGTAATAATTTCCATTAGGAGCACCGATGCCAATGCCCCGGATGGCATTGATACCGCCAATTTGATCAATCGCCGGAGCCAGGGCGCCGGCCAGTTCATCAATATAATCCGCCACCTCTTTATGTTTACGGGTAGAAATGGCCCCCCGGTATGAAATATCTCCCCGGTGATCTACAACTCCAAAAACGGTGTTAGTGCCGCCAATATCA
Source organism: Niastella sp. (assembly GCA_036379015.1). GTDB lineage: Bacteria > Bacteroidota > Bacteroidia > Chitinophagales > Chitinophagaceae > Niastella. Next base: position 18,434 of record DASUVL010000846.1, on the reverse strand, counting down.
ATTCCTATAGCATATTCTTGTTGTCTCATTGCTAAAATTCAGTTTCTTTAGTTTCAGTCATAAACAGCCCCCAGGGCCATTTTTGCGGCGTGAAGATACCATCTATTTGTGTATTAATGACCTCCTGCGCTCTCTAGTTTATCATAGTCAATGCCTTGTCTTTTTAAAATGATCTTTGCACGAACGGCATAGAAGGCGAGATAGGCAAAACAAAGTACACCTACAATGAATGAAGCCTGTATTCCCATTAATTTATCGTCGGCCAACCAGCCTTGCAATAAACTAATAAATCCACCGCCCATGATCATCATAACCAGGAAGCTGGCGCCCTGGTTGGTATGACGACCTAAGCCCGCAATAGCCAGTGTAAAGATGCAGGGCCACAGGGTAGAACAGAACAAACCCACGCTGGTAAACGCATATACGCTCACCATACCATCGGCCAGCATACCAATGATCAAACCGGCCATACCGCAAATAGAGAAGATCAGCAACTGCCGGGCGGGGTTACCCTTACTTAACAGGTCGCCAATGATCAGGGCTATGATCACGAATCCGTATACATAAAAAGGCGTTATATCGTGTTTGGCAATAATATTAATAAGCAGAAAAACACCAAAAGCCAGGTAAGGCATAATAAAGCGCAAAACAAATTTAACCCGGTCACTGAGATTGAACGCTCCAATAGAAGCTGTCCAGCGGCCCATCATTAAACTGGCCCAGTACAACGAAACAAAGGGGGCAATACCGTCGGTGGGGAAAGGTTTCCCGTCTTCGCCTCTCAGGTGTTCGGTCATAAATTGGGGCAGGTTACTGGCGGTAGCCACTTCAACCCCTACATATATAAAAATGCCGATCATTCCCAACCATAACTGTGAATAGTTCAGCGCACTTCCTTTTGTTGCTGGTGCTAATAAAGGCTTAGCGGTAACTTCAGAAGATTTATCCAATTCCAGTTCTAAATCATCCTGATGTTCAATTTTATTGGGAATGGGCGAAAGCTTAAATATGACAGCCACCAATAAAAAGGCGGCTCCCAGGATCAGGTAGGGTGTTTTTACCGCACCGATATCGGCCACTTTAGCCACACTGCCGCCGGTAACAGAACCAAAAATGGCCAAACTTACAATAACTGGTCCCAGGGTAGTACCGAAATTATTGATACCCCCTGCCAGGCTTAAACGCTGAGCGCCGGTTTTGGGATCACCCATTACAATCGCCAGCGGATTGGCAGCCGTTTGTTGCAGCGAAAATCCCAGTCCTACCACAAATAATCCCGTGATCATAATGATGAAAGATTGCGATTCAGCAGCAGGGTAAAACAACAGGGTTCCTAGGGCTGAAATAACCAAACCCAGTGCAATACCGTTTTTATAACCCAACTTATTTAAAATATCGCCCCCGGTAGCCTTACTAACCAGGAAATAAATTACAGAACCAACCGTATACGCTACGTAGAATGCAAATGAGATCATCTGCCCCTGCCAGGCTTCCAGATGCAATTTCTCCCTGAAAACAGGGATCAGAATATCGTTGCTGGCCGCAACAAATCCCCAGAAAAAGAAAACAGAAATCAAAACAGCAAATTGCGACCATTTCGTTTGTTGGCTCATTTAAAGGTTGGTTTTAGTCAAAAGATGTTTTAAAAGTAATAAGATTTTTGCACAGCCTGTCCCGATAATTCGGGAGTTGGCACACACACATACAGATACTTTTTTTTGTTACGTTTGGCAAATTACCTCTTTAGCAACATGCGGGCATAATATTTTTAATGGCCGAAACCAGTTGCTGCGCGCTTATTCGTGTCATACGCAGCCCCTTTTGTAATCATTTTTTTTACAACTGCATCATAAAATCAAAATCTGTCCTATATTGAACACACATTTCCTCTTTATATATTATAATCTGAAGATTAAGAATGGATATTTTACATGTCAGCGCGGAATGTTACCCTGTAGCTAAGGCGGGTGGGTTGGGAGATGTAGTAGGGGCTTTACCGAAATATATGAATGAACTGGGCCATTCGGCCCGGGTGGTAATGCCTATGTACCGTACGAAATTTTTGTATGCCAATGAGTGGGAGGTGGTGCACAAAGGATACACCAACATGGGCAACTGGTGGTTTGAGTTTACCGTGATCAAAGAAAAGACCAATAAACTGGGTTTTGAACTGTACCTGGTTGATGTGAACGGCTTACTCGATCGCGAAAAAGTGTACGGCTACCACGACGACAACGAACGTTTTACCGCTTTTCAGATCTGTGTGCTCGACTGGATGAATTCATGGAGCAAGCATCCGGATATCATTCATGTGCACGATCATCATACCGGGCTCATCCCTTTTATGGTAAAGCATTGCCTGAAATACAGGAAGCTGGCCCCAATAAAAACAGTACTTACCATTCACAATGCACAATACCAGGGCTGGATGTCGTGGAGCCGCAGTATACTTGTTCCGCAATGGGATATGTGGAAATGGGGGATGCTCGACTGGAACAATACCATCAACCCGCTGGCCAGCGCAATAAAATGCGCCGACAAAATTACTACCGTTAGCCCCACCTACCTGCAGGAGTTGAAATACATGAGCAATGGCCTGGAAGCCCTGTTCGAGTATGAAAAAGGAAAATGTGTGGGCATACTGAATGGCATCGACGACCACGTATGGGACCCAAAGAACGATACCTATTTACAGCACCATTTTTCAGTAGATGATCTGGAAGCCGGAAAAGCCAAAAACAAAATGCTGCTGTGCGATCAGTTCAATCTTGATTTTGATAAACCCCTCATAGGTTTTATCGGCCGTTTGGTAGGTGAAAAAGGAGCCGACCTGTTACCCCAGACGATCAGTGATTCGTTTTATTTTCTGGGCAGAAGAATGAATTTCCTCGTATTGGGTAGTGGCTTCCCCGAAGTAGAATCAGGTCTATCGGCACTAAAACCATTATCGCAATTCGATTATAACGTATATATCGGTTACAATGAAGCGCTAAGCCACCTGATGTACGCCGGGCTCGATTTTTTGTTAATGCCTTCGCGAGTAGAACCCTGCGGCCTGAACCAGATGTATTCGATGCGGTATGGAACCGTACCAATGGTACGCCGTACCGGCGGGTTAAAAGATACCGTCATTGATTATGGCGATGCAAATGGCTATGGAATTTGTTATAACCAGGCCAGTGTACCCGATATTACCCATGCGGTATGGCGGGCCACCCAAACATACCACAACAAAGAAAAATTGCATACCATCCGGCAGCGTATGATGACCCTTGATTTTAGTTGGGAAAGCAGTGTGAAACAGTATATTGAAGTATACGAAGGATTATTATAATTATTATATAACTTTAAGAGGAAGTCGGATGTCAGAAGTAGGAAATCGGAAGTCGGAAGTCAGAAAATAAAGAGTCTTCAGACTTCGGACTTCAGACATCGGACTTCTGTTACACAATACATGGATCATACAATTAAGGAATAAGAACCTAGATCTCGGATTAAAAATTCAAACATGAGCAAACAAGTGATTGCTGTCATCCTGGGTGGAGGAGCCGGTACACGACTTTATCCCCTGACCGCCAGCCGTTCGAAACCCGCAGTGCCTATTGCCGGAAAATATCGTTTAGTAGATATTCCAATTTCAAACTGTATCAACTCCGGTATTAACCGCATGTTCGTGTTAACGCAGTTTAATTCGGCTTCGTTGAACAAACACATTAAAAACACGTATCATTTCAGCATTTTCAGCAGTGCGTTTGTTGACATCCTGGCGGCAGAACAAACACCCGATAATCCATCGTGGTACCAGGGTACAGCCGATGCCGTGCGCAAATCGTTACGCCACCTGAGCCAGCACGATTTTGACTACGTGCTCATTCTTTCAGGCGATCAGTTATACCAGATGGATTTTCAGGACATGATCAGAAGACACCACGAAAGCGGGGCGGCCATTTCAGTAGCCACCATTCCGGTGGATGCCCGTGAGGCATCTGACTTTGGTATTCTGAAAGCAGATCCCGACGGCCATATTACTGCATTCATTGAAAAACCCAAGCAGGACCTGCTGCCCGACTGGAAGAGCGAAACCAGTGAAGAAATGCAAAAGAAGGGCAGGGTATACCTGGCGTCCATGGGTATTTATATCTTCAACCGCAAAATGATCTTTGACCAGTTAACCGAAGAACATAAAAATGCCACTGATTTTGGTAAGGAAATTCTACCCAAATCGATCGGGGTGCATAAGATCATGAGCTATGAGTACGATGGGTACTGGACCGACATCGGAAATATCTATTCATTTTTTGAAGCCAACCTGGCGCTTACATCAGATATTCCGCCTTTCAATTTATTCGACAACAGCAACGCCGTATACACCCGCGCACGCATGTTGCCGCCTGCAAAGATCAGCGGCACCACGCTCGAAAAAACCATCATTGCCGAAGGCAGCATCATTAATGCGAGCCGCATTGAGAACAGTGTGATCGGTATCCGCAGCCGTATTGGCCATGGCACCACCGTGGTGAGCAGCTATATCATGGGTTCTGATTATTTCGAAACAATTGAAGAAATGCAGCACTCCGTTGAAAGAGGATTGCCTAAACTGGGAATAGGTGAACGCTGCTACATTCGCAATGCCATTGTAGACAAGAACTGCCGCATCGGGAACGATGTACGCATCAATGGCAGCAATCATTTGGAGAATACCGATCATTCACTATATACCATTAAAGACGGTATTGTCGTAGTGAAAAAAGGGTCAATATTGCCCGACGGTTTTGTGATATAACCCCCAGTCCGCCAGCTGGCGGAGGGTATCTAACGTATTAAAGGTGGGTCTCTTTTCGAAAAGAGGCCCACCTTTTTATTTACCATCTTTGTGCGCACTCAACGAAGCCGAAAGGTCGAAGGATCGAAATGACATTTACCAGTTATTTACTCCCCCTTTAGGGGGTTGGGGGGATTACTCCGTTCTTAAACTTTTCACCGGTTTCATCAATGCCGATTTGATCGCTTGAAAACTTACGGTGAGCAAGGTGACCAACAAAGCACCCAGGCCTGCTGCAGCAAAGATCCACCACGAAATTTCGGTCCGATACTCGTAATCCTGCAACCAGTTGTACATAAAATAATAAGCAACCGGTATTGAAATAAATAAAGCAATAGTAACCAGTAGCACAAATTCCTTCGACAATAGCCGCCATAAATTAAAAACAGAAGCGCCCAGTACTTTGCGAACGCCAATTTCTTTGGTGCGTTGTTCTGTTACAAAGGAAGCCAGACCGAATAATCCCAGGCACGAAATAAAGATGGCCAGTATGGCAAAAAAGGTAGCGAGGTTGCCAATACGCATTTCATTCGAAAACTTTTTGGCATACTCATCATCTACAAATTTGAATTCAAACGGGTTGCCGGCATTATACTTTTTAAAGACCGGTTCTATTTTCGCCAATGCCGTATGTATGGGCGTATTGGGTTTTATTCTTATGGTAATAACACCCACGTAATCATCTAAGAAAAAAAATGCAGGCGGCACAGGTTCATAAGGCGACTGGGTAACCATATCCTGTACCACACCGGCTACCCTGTAATCTTTACCGTTATATTTGATGATCTCACCTATCACATTTTTGAGACCGGTAATTTTCGCACCAGTTTCATTTAGTAAAACCGATGAGGAATCTGCCTTGTTATTGTTCAAAAAATCCCGTCCTTCTTTTATGTGCCAGCCGATGGTTTTGCCAAAATCGGGTGACACGGTAACGCGTCTGAAAAAAATGACCTGGCCTGGGTCTTTACCCCGCCAGTCCAGGCTATTGTTATTGGGAAAGTAAGTGGCTGAATGACTCGACCGGGCCATTTGCTCAACAACGCCGGTTTGCATCAGGTCGTTATTAATAGCATCATAATGCTCCTTTAACTGGGGCGTATTCATAGCAACGGTAATCAGTCCATCCCGGTTATATCCTACAGGTCTGCCTTTCGCATGCTCTATCTGGCGGAAAACAATAATGGTGCTTATGATCAATGTTACCGAAACTGAAAATTGAACCACCACCAGCACTTTACGCGGCAACGATGCAAACCGGCCCACTTGTATAACTCCCTTCAATACCTTTATAGGTTTGAAAGCAGATAAATAAAAGGCAGGATAGCTTCCGGCAATCAATCCTGTAAATAGCGTGAACCCTATTACCAGCATCCAGAACACCGGATTGTTCCACATGGTGTGAATTTGCTTATCTGCCAGGCCGTTGAAGAAAGGTAATGATAATTGAACCAACAATATGGCCAGTAAGAACGCAAGAAATGACACAACCACTGATTCACTCAGGAATTGCCAAATCAGTTGCCTGCGTAATGAGCCTACTGTTTTGCGAATACCTACTTCGCGGGCGCGTGTCGAACTTCTGGCAGTGGAAAGGTTCATGAAATTTATACAGGCGAGCAGCAGTACAAACACACCAATGATCCCAAACAGCCACACGAATTCTATACGGCCACCAATGGCTTTTCCATTTTTAAATTCGGTGTACAAGTGCAATTTGTCAACCGGGTGCAACATGATCTCCTCTTTAAATGCTTTTATAAACGGCGTTGGAACCTGTTTGATCTTTGCGGTTGTTTTTTCAAGATCAGCCTGGTCATTCAATTGTACAAACAACTGCCCGCAGTGGTTATCCCACTCTTTTGGTCCATTCAACCAGTTTTCGGGGTGTTCCCAGGGGAGGAGTAATTGAAGATTATAAAATGAAGTATTGTGGGGGAGGTCTTCATAAACACCAGCTACTTTCAAATCGAATTTATTGTTAACCCGTATTACTTTATTCAGTGGATCCGCCTCATCAAAAATGGCTTTGGCAAGCGATTGTGAAAGCAACACGGAAGATGGGTCATTCAGGGCATTGCGGCTACCACGCAACATGGTAAGCGTAAACATTTGGACAAAATCGGGTTGCACCCACCTGCCTTTCCTGGCAATTCTTTTGTCGTTTACAGTTAACAGGTAATCATTATCTCCCGACGTAAGCGATACAAATTTGAAATCCTGCGTATATTTTGATCGTAGTGCATGGCCCAGTGGCATGGACACTGTATTACCTGTATAGGTTTCCCCGTCATTGGATTGATTGACCATCACCTGTGCCAGCCGCTTATGATTACGGAAATAATTATCAAAGGAAATCTCATCCCATATCCACAACCCTGCCAGTAAGGCAACAGCCATACCGGTTGCCAACCCAACAATATTGATAGTCGAATGCAATTTGTTTTTGATCAAATTGCGCCAGGCGATTTTAAGATAGTTTTTGAACATGTTAATTCTTTGATTCTTTTCTGAATTATGACACGACCTTTTTATTACCCACTGTTACCGGTTACTCCCGGCTAAGCCAGGACCAGGCAGTTACCTGATAACTGGTACCTGGTACCCGGTAACTTTTATTCACTTCTTAGCGCTCCGACCGGGTTGGCCAATGCCGTTTTGATAGATTGTATACTGACCGTAAGAACCGTTAATACCAGCACGGCTGCTGCGGCCAACACAAACAAACCAGCACCGATAGATATGCGAAATGCAAAGTTGAGCAGCCATTGGTTCAACATCCACCAGGCCAGCGGGAAGGCGATCAGCATGGACAATAGCACCAACGTCAAAAAATCCTTTGATAACAACAAAACGATATGCTGAACTGAGGCGCCAACCACTTTGCGAATGCCAATTTCTTTTTGTCGTTTCCTGGCAGTAAAAGCAACCAGTCCAAACAAGCCCAAACAGGAAATAATGATTGCCAGTGCGGCAAAATACCTCGACAGCACCGATACTCTTTGTTCCGCCGCATATAATTTCTGGTAATCTTCATCCAGGAAATTATATTCCAGGTCCAGCCCCAGGTTAAACCTGGCATAAAGGTCCTTCAACCGGGCAATGGTTGCATGTTCTGAACCGGCTTTTACTTTTACGATCACATTTTCATTCTGATCGGAATATCTGATAAAGAAAGGCCCTACATTTTTATACAGAGATTCGAAGTGAAAATTGGTAACCACGCCAACAATCTGCTTTTTGCGCCCCCACATGGTGACGGTTTTTCCAACCGGGTTGGTAAGGCCCATAGCGGCAATGGCTGCCTGATTGAATATAACGCTGTTGCTATCTGAACCAAATTGCCGGGAGAAGGTACGGCCTTCTGCCATCTGCAATCCCATCGTTTCAAAGAGGTCATAATCCACATCTACACCATCAAATTCAATCTGTTTCTGTTTTCCCTCCCAATCAATACCGCCGCCGCCACTATGCTTCCCGGTAAAATCGCCATTCATAGCAGAAGCATTTACAACACCAGGTACTTTTTTTACTTCCGCAAGAAAAGGTCCCAGTCTGTTGCGTAGTTTACCCTCATTGGCAAAACGAATGATATTGTCTTTATTATAACCCAGGTTTTTGGTTTGTATCAATTTCATTTGTTTGTGAACCACCAACACCGAAATAATGAACAGGGCCGATAACGTAAATTGAAATACCACCAACCCTTTTCTTGCCCATACTTCACTGAGCGAGGTTTTCAACTGCCCTTTTAATATGGCAACCGGTTTAAAACGGGAGAGATAGAAAGCGGGATAACTGCCTGCAATAATTCCGGTTAATAAGGTAATACCTAACATAGCCAGTATAAGCCGGGGATTGAATGAAAGATGAAGTTGCTTACCCGTGAGCGCATTGAAGGATGGCAGCAACAAGGAGAGCATTATGATGGCAATGAACAGTGATACAATGCTCATTAGTACAGATTCTCCCAGGTATTGAATGATCAATGACCGGCGGCTGGCGCCGGCGACTTTTTTTATACCCACTTCTTTATATCGCGCTGTAGCCCTGGCTGTGGCCAGGTTCATAAAATTGATACAGGCGATCAATACAATAAAAACAGCGATGATCGAAAACAGGCGAACATATTCTATTCTTCCACCTGCAATAACGCCGTTTTCATAATGATTATACAAGTGTTTGCTGGAATAGCGTTGCAGGAACATGTCACCTTCCCATTTCGCTTCTTTCTCACCATGCGCCTGTTTGTATTTCAATCTGCTGTAACCTTTGATCTTACTGTTAAGCTGTTCAACATTGGTGCCCGGCTTCAGAATCACGTAGGTATGCGGATTATTACTATACCATTTATCTAAACCATAATCATCTTTAAAGGTGTCGAAATAATGCGCAAAACTAAATATACAATCAAACTGCGTGGAGGCATTTGAGGGCGGAGCTTCAAAAATACCCGTAACCATATACGTGCCGGTTAGTTTATCACCCTGGTCCCAGGTTAGTGTTTTTCCTACAACATTTTCGGTTGTATTAAATAATTTCAGCGCGAGTTTATCAGACAACAAAACCCCGAATTTATCAACAAGTACTTTGTTTTTATCACCATGCAGCAGGCGATAGGAAAAGACATTAAAATAATCCTTTCCGGCAAATTGAGCGCTTGCCTTCACGTATTTATTACCGGCAGTAACTATTCCTTTGTTCTCGCCATAATCATCCATTACAACGACGGGTATAGCATATTCCACTTCGGGAATTTCCTTGGCCATAGACTGCGCCAGTAAACCGGGTGTTGTTTCATGGGTATCAACCGTACCATCGCCATTAGGCGCCGTTTTGATCACCTGGTACAGTCGGTTATCCTTTTCATGAAACGCGTCAATATTTAATTCATCCTGTACCCACAGGTAAATAAGCAAGGCGCAGACCAAACCGGTGCTAAGGCCCAGCAAATTTAAAATGGTGACCTGACGATGTTTTAACAGGTTACGCCAGGCAAACTTTATATAGTTTTTGAACATGGTATAAGATTACGTAAAGAGGCATTGTGTTGGTTTACCAGCTCCCTGATTGATGTACCAACAAAGTGCCGGAAACTATAACCGTTATAATCAATAATCTATGATTACCCAGGTTCCTTAAACTGTTCGATTTTGATACGGTCAGTGTACGGTAACACACAAAGCCTCAAGCTACAAGCCGCAAGCTGCAAGCGAACCGTGTTCTGCATTATATTGTATTCGCTTGCAGCGTGTAACTTGAAGCTTGCAGCTGTATTCTTCGTATCTTTCCATACTACTCAAAGCGATTGCATATGGAACCATCCCCGATAGTTCTGGAAACTGAAAAAGCCATTCAGTCAAAGCCGCATTTCAACTTCTGGCAAATATGGAATATGTGTTTCGGCTTCTTTGGAATACAGTTTGGCTGGTCATTACAGATGAACAATATGAGCGCCATTTATGAATACCTGGGCGCAACGGCCGAACAAATTCCCGGACTATGGCTGGCAGCCCCCATGACCGGCCTTTTGGTACAACCCATTATCGGCTACCTTAGCGACCGCACCTGGCATCCGCGGTGGGGTAGAAGAAGGCCCTACTTTCTGATCGGGGCCATATTAAGTTCCCTCGCGTTATTTATTATGCCCAATGCCTCGGCCATCTGGATGGCAGCCGGTACGTTGTGGATCCTCGACTCGTGCATCAATGTTAGCATGGAACCATTTCGGGCTTTTGTAGCCGATAACCTGAATGAACGGCAACGGCCGTTTGGCTATGCCATGCAGAGCATGTTTATTGGCGCCGCCGCGTTTATTGCCGGTTTTTTACCCGGACTGCTGGTAAACTGGTTTGGCGTCTCGCGCGAAAGGGTAGACGGCGGCATTCCGCAAAACATCATGTGGTCGTTTTACATTGGTGGCATTATGTTTTTGGGCGCTGTATTATACACGGTGCTGCGAAGTAGAGAATATCCGCCAACCGATGCCAACTGGCGCCAGCAATTAGATGCACAGCATGGCAGCGGTATCAGTGGCGCTATTAAAGAGATCACCGCTTCGGTAGTTACTATGCCAACGCAAATGAAAAAGCTGGCGCTGGTGCAGTTCCTTACCTGGCCCGGCTTGTTCCTGATGTGGTTTTATTATACAACCGGCGTAGCGCGGGATATTTTCAAAGGCGATCCAATTACCTCCAACGAAACATATACCCGCGGCATTGAATACGCCAATGCCACGTCATCTATTTTAAACCTGGTTACTTTCCTGTTTGCCCTCACGCTGTCATTCTGGGTAGCCAAGCTGGGTAAGAAAATGACCCATACCTTTTGTTTGCTCATTGGCGGTATTGGCTTATTCACGGTAAAATATATCAGTGAACCCTACATGTTATATGTATCCATGAGTATGGTTGGCATTGCCTGGGCTTCTATTCTATCAATGCCATATTCTATGCTGGCCGGTCATTTGCCCGCAAACAAGATCGGCATATACATGGGCATATTTAATTTCTTTATCGTATTACCAGAGATCATCGCTTCCCTGTTCTTTGGAAAAATAATGGAAACTTTTTTGAATAACGACCGGTTACTCGCTGTTCAAATAGGCGGAATGCTTCTGATTATAGCAGGTATTGTATGCGCTTTAATTGTAAAAGAAAAAACACATGAAGACTTGCTGTAAAAAACTACTTTCCACCATTATCTGTTATTTATTGGTGTTATGTATTGCAGCCCAGGATAGCCTGAACGTATATCCCACGCACTGGTGGACGGGGATGAAAAATACGAAGCTGCAATTGCTGGTGCATGCCGGTAATATTAAATCGGCACGTAGGGTAATACTGAAACCCTATACTGGGGTTAAAATAACCAGTGTACATACCTATCCAAATCCTAATTACCTCACCATTTATCTGGACGTCAGCAAAACGGCGCTACCAGGCAACCTCACTTTCACCTTCAACAGCGAAAATGCGCCAGTTGCCCAACTTAGTTATTCGCTCAAACCACGCAGCAACCAGAATGGCAAAACCCGCATCAAAGGCGTCACTTCCGAAGACCTTATTTACCTCATTATGCCCGACCGCTTCAGCAATGGCGATGCGGGTAATGACCGTATTGCCGGGCTGAGAGACCAGAGCCTCGACCGGTCGGACTATTTCAAACGCCATGGCGGTGATTTTAAAGGCATACAAAACCATCTCGACTACCTGCAGCAACTGGGCGTAACAGCGCTTTGGCTGAACCCGGTTCTACTCAACGATATGCCCGACCGTACAGAACATGGCTATGCATTTACCGATCATTATACCATTGACCCCCGCCTGGGCGGGGCGCCAGCTTATCACACCTTAATTGACAGTTTGCATAAACGCGGCATGAAGATCATCCAGGATGCCGTGTACAACCATGTAGGTATTGAACATTTTTTATACAGAGATCTGCCAGACAGTACGTGGTTTCACTGGTGGCCTGTGTATACGAATACTACGTATAAAGATCAGGTGCTGATGGACCCATATGCCTCGGCAATTGATAAAAAAAGAATGAGTGATGGTTGGTTTGTGCCGTCCATGCCCGACATTAACCAGGGCAACCCGTATTTTGCAAACTTCCTTATACAACACGCCATCTGGTGTACGGAAGAATTTGGACTCGATGGCTGGCGCATTGATACCTATGCCTATAACGATCTGGAATTTATGAACCGTTGTAACAAGGCGTTGCTGGACGAATACCCGCAATTACATTTGTTTGGCGAAACCTGGGTACACGGCATACCTAACCAGAGTTTCTTCGCCCGCAATAAATACAACATACCTTACAAGAGCAATCTACCGGGTGTAACCGATTTTCAATTGAATTTATATGGCATAATGCCGGCATTAACGCAAGGCTTTGGCTGGACGGAAGGGGTGAACCGCCTGTATTTAACGACCACCAATGATTTTGTATATGCCGACCCCACGAAGAATGTACTTTTTTTAGACAACCATGACCTGAGTCGTTTCTTCAGTATGGTAGGCGAGGATATAGCTAAACTAAAAATGGGCATCGCCTGGTTGTTGACCTTCAGGGGCATACCGCAACTGTATTACGGAACAGAAATACTGATGAAGAACTTTGCCGATCCCGATGGGAAGGTACGCCTGGATTTTCCCGGCGGCTGGCCTGGTGATGGCGCCAACAAGTTTGAACCCGGTGGGCGTACACCCGCCGAGAACGATGTATACAACTATGTAAGAACGCTGGCCAACTATCGAAAGGCGTCTCCAGCGCTTACCAGCGGCAAACTGATGCAATATGTACCCGAAGACGGCGTGTATGTATATTTCCGGTACACTGCGCAGCAAACGGTCCTGTGCGTCATGAACCCCACTGATGGGGAAAAGGAAATTGATATGCGCCGGTTTGCAGAAAGAACAAAAAACTTCACTAAAGCCCGGAATGTAATAGATGGCTCTATAATCGATATTACTAACAAATTAAAAGTGGGCGGGAAGACGGTGTTGGTGGGGGAGTTGATGCCTTAATTTAAATCAATTTATTACAGTCTAGACTCTTTAAGGGAACGGCATTTGTACATATGTAAAGACTTTTACATCAATTATATTTTTCATTAAACTAAAACGTCGCGCTTTTGATCTGTTTTTGCATCGTTTTGTTGCAAATCATCGCGCTTATTGGTTGATATTGATTTTTTAATTATCAATTCATCCCTATCAAATTTTAACCAACACTCAACAACATCTATTTCAACCGGAGAAGGGCGTTTGCTTTTTTCAGGCCAACACGTGCACACTTATTTCCAAAAACGACACGTTTATCGCCCCAAAATGCACGGTTATCAAATAAGTACATTAATTCTTTCTTTTGGGTAATTAACTATTTATATTCGTCTTACCATAACTAACATCCTAAACGCCACACGATGAAACGATTGCTTTCAACAGCCCTTATTATGGGCATATGCTTCATCCCCCTCGCTTATACTAATTATCAGGATATACCACTTCGATTGTTTTTGGATTCTTCAAGTTATAAGATGCTCTAGCAACACTACTATACATACACCTTGTTTCGCCATATGAAAAAGAAAAACAGCTTTAAATGGCTATTGCTGTTTGTTATAATGACCGGTTATAACACCTCGGTAGGTCAGGATAACATTGTACCTGCTTCTCCGGAAGCAAACGCGTTAGCAAAATCCATCAACTTTCCTGTAGGTTACAATACCGGAGTCCCTGATATTGGTATTCCATTATACCAGGTCAAATCCGGAGAGGTAACAATTCCCCTCGCCATAAATTATAATGCAGGCGGTTTTAAAATTAACGACCGGGCCAGTGATATTGGACTGGGTTGGTCTTTAAGTACCAATATTCAAATCAGCCGTTCAATAGAGGGAGGAGATGATTTTGCTCCTGCAGGCAGCACGCCTCAATGGGGTGGCTATTACTATAATAATGTAGGTGCATTTTACGAATCCTGTTGGGATTATCCATGGGGCTGTTCTACTTCTCCGCCATTACCAACTGCCCAACAGCTTTTCTGGATTTTAGAAAACAACTATGACAGACAACCAGATCGATTTTATTATTCCATTCCTGGAAAATCAGGTACTTTTTACTGGCAAAAATTTTACGACAGGGCGCCCGTTGCAGTTACCGTTCCCTATAATGGTATAAAAATAGAATATATAAACACCAATGAATTCAAATTAACCGATACCGATGGCACCATATATTTCTTTGGTTCAAGTACTGACAATCTCAATTCAGGCTATCACTTTACTGAATTCACCACTGACCCCGACGATCCGGTAAATAGCACCTATGCTACCAGCTGGAAATGTAGCAAGATCACTAGTCCTTCTAAAGCCGATAATGTTTATTTTACTTACAGAAACAAATCGGTAGAAGAAGTATGGAGTGTAGCCGGGAAAATAGAAGTATATACCAATAGTGGTACCACTTGTAGTGATTACCTTGGCCCCTTTTCGTGGCAGCTTAAAGATAGAAATACATGGAGTGAATTAAGTGGATACGATTTCAATTTGCTTGGCCCCACAAAGTACTGGGTTTATTCTCAAAGCGGTGATGCCGGCTTTCATATGATCGGCATTAAATATCAAGAAATTAATGGTGAAATCGTTCCTGTGCAGGAGGATAAAAACTATGGCGGGGCCGGGAATTATGGTACAAGAAACCGGTTGTATGGATTACTTCCCAACAAAATTACATTCCGCGGTGGAGAATTACAATTCTTAGGCACTGGGGTTGCAACTACTGCCCTTGATATAAAGGACGACAATGGGCAAAAAATAAAAACAATAAAGTTTATTCAATCAGGTTTTGGTTTCGGCAATAACATTAAACCTACCCGTTATCTCGATGAAGTACAAATAACTTCTGGTGGGCGCGAGTTGGAGAAGTATTCTTTCAATTACAATAAATATATTTTTGGTGATTTACAAGGGGGCGATGCATGGAATGGGGTGAACGACTATACAGAATCCCGCACCTCAAGCAGCACCTGCGTAACAATGCGCGATATTTTACTTGAGTTTTGTCCTACCATGCAGCTGCTATTTACTATAGGCTTCGGCGGCACAGATGTTCATGGTGCAAAAGCACAATCGGGTATACTAAACCGCATCACCTATCCTACAGGAGGGTACACCGATTTTACTTTTAGTCCGAATATGTATAAGACAGGAGATGGAACGCTCAGGTTTGCGGGTGGGCTTCGCGTGGAAAAAATTCAGTACTATGATGGTTCTTCATCCCAATCTGCATCTGAAAAAATATATAAATATGGCGAACAGGAAGATGGAGCCGGAATAGTGAAAATTGTTCCCAATATCGATGGATGGGATGTTGGATATAAATACTATCAAACAGTGGTTCATAACAACGGCATCGCAGAGCAGAAAACTATTTACCCCGCTGCGTCTGTACGTGATATGTCGTTTGCAAGCGGTGCTCCGGTGCACTATACTACTGTTACCGAATATCAGAAAGATGGCGGACAGTTCACCGGAAAAACCGTGTACGAATATGATAAAGATCCTTATAATAGCTATAATCCATCGTACATATTGGAAGGAACACCACTTACTATAGAGCAAAGTTCCTGGCACATGGGACAATTAAAAAAGGAAATTATTTATAAATACAATAATGGCGCATATGACTGGCTAAGACAAAAAACATATGGTTATACGGCGTATACCAAACCTGCCCAGATTCGGATTGAAAAAGTATATTTAAAAACGATTCGGGAAGGCACGGCACCAATAGATTACCAAACAGAAGATTTTGAAAATTTGATCTATGGGCTTAAAGTAGGCACCATGTTGTTAACATGGGAAGAAGAAAAGATCAAAGAGTCAGGGAAGGAGCTCACTAAAACCACTAATTATTACTACGATAACACGTCGTCACTAACCGGGATTTTAGAAAATCTAAAACCCACCAGAGTATATACTACAGCCGGTAGCGGCAAAACATTGGTTAATTACATGTCATACCTGGATGCCACGTCAAAGGGAATTCCATTTCTGCCACGTGAAATGATTTCCGCTACCATTGAAAATGGCGTGGAGAAAATTACCGCAGGCCGAAAAATGGAATACAGGAATGATGGTTTACTTGAAAAAAGTTATAGTCTCGAGCTGGCAGCACCCTCTACACTAAGCATTTCACAAATTCAACCACTGTATAAAGAAAAGTTATCATTTAGTTATGATAACCGCGCAAATGTTACCCAGGTTACTCCCAGGGATAATATTCCGGAAGTATATATCTGGGATTATAACCAGCTATATCCGATTGCATCAATAAAAAATGCAACCGGGTTAAATGAGGTTGCCTATACTTCATTTGAAACCGATGGCACCGGCGGTTGGTCGGGGATAAATTCCACCAACATTGAAAATAATATTCCGGCTGTAACCGGTCAACGGTTGTATAATTTAACAGATAACAATCCACTAACAAGATCAGGATTAAATACCAATGCCGGTTATACTATTTCTTACTGGAGCAAAAATGGGTCCTATACGGTTAATGGCTCCGGAGGTTCTTTATTACGCAACCTGACTATTAATGGTGAAAACTGGAACTGTTATCTGCATAAAGTAAATAATCCATCAGCAGGCACTATTACGGTTGTGGGAAATGGGAAAATAGACGAATTACGATTGTATCCCGGCAATGCTACCATCACTACTTTTTCCTATACACCACTTTTGGGAATGAGCGCCCAATGCGATCAAAACAACCGGATCATACGATATTATTATGATGTTACCAGGCTCGACAGGATATGCGATGAAAACGGGAATATCATAAAGAAATTCTGTTACAATTACCAGGGCCAGCCAGAAGTATGTGCCTATGTTTTCAGGAGCATTTACAAAAGCGGAACCTTTACCAAACAGTGCACAGAAGGTGGTATTGGCTCAACTGTCATCTATCCTGTGGATGAAGGAGCTTACACGTCAACGATCTCCCAGGAGGATGCCAATCAAAAAGCCCAAAATGATGTTGACACTAAAGGACAGGCATATGCTAATACGATGGGAATTTGCACCTGGTACAATGACCCCAAAACGGTAACCTTTACAAAAAACAATTGTATTGATGGCGGAGTAGGTTCAGCAGTAGATTACGATGTACCTGGCAATAAATACAGTTCTACAATATCCAAATCATTTGCCAACCAGCAGGCTCAGGATGAAATCAATTTGTTTGGGCAAACAAAAGCTAACGATAATGGCAATTGCACCTGGTATAGCTACGAGGTACAGGGTATTTTTTACAACCAAAATTGCCCGTCGGGAGAAACGGCTCAGCCATATCACGTGACGGTTCCTCTGAATTTGTTTACATCTAATATATCACGCGAAGATGCCAATCAGAAGGCACTGGCAGATGCTCAAAACAAGGCCAACACGTTTGGACCCTGCAGCCAGAAAGTGTACGCTGCTATTGATGTACGCGTTGTTAACACCTACGACAATACTCCAACCAATGGTTATAAAGAGGTAAGCGTTTATCTTAAGTTTTTTGATGGAAATCATAATCCACTTACGCTTTCGCATAATGTAGGATACACAATAAGACAACTCCATCAAATTGATTATCTGGACTATTCCGAAGATCTGCCGAATGAGTTCTTTGAAGGAGTAGCTCCGGCCGGTGTTTCGGAGGTAAGGATTGGCGATATATTACCTTTCTATGATTACTGGCTGGCTTTTGATGATGACGGAAATTGTATTTACCAGGAACGACATTTTTTTGATTATGATCTACTGCCTCGACCGGATGATTTTTGGTTGTTAAGTCCTGTTAATTATCCCGAATCACCACTGTAGATGTAAACGATGAATGTATTAAAGGCATTATTGAAATTAAAAATTATTGTATGCACAAGGTCTCCATACTTTCATACAACCTCATGCTATTTGTGACGGTTGTTGTTCATAGCGCCTTGCAGGCACAGGATGCCCAGCCCTATAAACCTGCGGCATACGATGCTTCCTTAAAAATTAATTATGTGCGTGTTTGGGAGGTGCAGGCGCCCATAACCGATGCTACGACCCTCC
>DASUVL010000845.1:0-3431 GCA_036379015.1 Niastella sp. | reverse complement strand
ACAATTGTCCGAAATGCTGGTCGGCCTGGTATTGTCCGTTAAACGACTCGTCCAGGAAATGATACAACATAGGTCGTTGAGGAACCAGCCGGTCCCAGGTCTTTCTCAGGTGCGCAAGTGTAGCCGATATATTATCGCCTTTGATAGAAACAGAGATGCGGTTGAGATCATCGGGATAGCCATAGCGTAACGTAAGCGGTTCCACCGCCTGGTGCAATGACCGGAAGTTGAAATCTTTTACTACGCCTATAACGGTGCCGTGTCTTCCCCATTGGTCAAATTTTCTGCCGACGGCATCGGCCGGATTCGTATATCCATACAACCTGGCTGCGGCTTCGTTGATGACCATACCTTGTGCACTGTCGGTTGTAAACGACCGGGAATAATTTCTGCCTGCTACCAGCTGTATATTATAGACGGGAATAAAGTCGAAATCTATTTCATAAATAAGCGGCCCGCGGGAGCCCATTTGTCCATCGGGTGTTTGAATATTGGTCCCTGCATTGGGGAGGAATTCACCGGGCACAGCGCGTGAGGCCGCCACGGAAATAACACCTGGTTGATCGGCAATGGCCTTTTTAATAGTTTCAATATTTTGCCGCACTTTTTGATCGCCTTCAAAATCGAGGATCAGCATCTGCTCTTTCTGAAACCCGAGGTCCTGGTTGTTCAGGTATTTCAATTGGGTGTATACAATGATCGTTCCGGCAATCAGGGCAATGGATAACGTAAATTGAAAAACGACCAGCACTTTGCGAAATGAAACGCCTTCGCCCGACCGGCTGAATTTTCCCTTTAATACGGTTATGGCCCTGAACCCTGACAATACCCAGGCAGGATAAATTCCTGCCACTATTCCCACGATAACGGCAAACACAGCCATATAAACAAACAGCATGGGCGTGAAGAAATTTTCATAAGAAATACTTTTCCCCGATAACTTCCCAATCAACGCAATGCCGGGTCGCGCCAATACGAGCGCAATGACCGCAGCTGCTAAAGTCAACAGCACTGATTCAAAAAGAAATTGCCACCGCAGGCTGGATGGCCTTACGCCCAGCACCTTGCGAACCCCCACTTCTTTTGCCCGCTCCAGGGAACGTGCGGTAGACAGGTTCATAAAATTAATACAGGCAATAAGTAAGATGAAAACAGCAATACACGAAAATAAGTACACATTGAGCAGGCTGCCCGTAGGACCCGGTTGCCTGCTGGCCACGGAATGCAGGTAGGCATCGGTCATCTTCTCAAATGAGATCACGTACCCTTTGTCTTCACCATTACGCCTCTTTACAAAAGCCGGCGCTTTTGACGCTATAGATTGAATACCGGTGTTTTCTTTCAACAGCAGGTACGTATAAAAATCAACATAACCCCACCAACCAAACATTTCCGGCCTGAATTTTCTCATAGTCGTCATCGAGATCAGCCCGTTGAAGGTGAACTGGGAATTGGGTGGAACATCTTCCATAACACCGGTTACCGTAAGATTGCCCTGATTATCATAACGCAACGGCTTGCCCACCGGATTCTCATTGCCGAAGAATTTCTGCGCTACTGATTTGGTAAGCACAATACTAAAGGGAGCCGTTAATGCCGTATGGGGATCGCCATATAACATTTTCCAACTGAACACATCAAATGCTGTAGAATCAATAAACAGCAGGTTATCCTGTTGAAAACGCTTTTCGCCTTGTTGCAACAACAGGCTTGAAGGGCTCATAAACTGCACTACTTTTTCAATCTCCGGAAAATCGGTCTGGAGTGCAGGTCCTACCGGCGCACAGCCCCAAACCTGGAATTCTTTAGGTGTTGGCAAAGGGATGGTTGCTCCCTCCTCAACATTGCGAAACGTTTGGGTTACCCGGTAGATCCGGTCGCTTTTGGTATGGTATTGATCGTACGACAGCTCGTGACGCAGGTACAAAGTAATGAGCACACAACACGCCATCCCTATGGCCAGTCCGGCAACGTTTATTAAACTGTAGAATTTACGTTTCAACAGGTTGCGCCAGGCGATCTGAAAAAAGTGACGGAGCATTGGGTTTCCGATTTAGTATCAGAGTAATTACAAGCGGTGTGCCATTGCAGAAATGGGCTTAAATAAAACAATTATATATAAGCTGGTGTTCAATATCGGGCATTGGGTGTACGGTATTGATACAGTTAGGGATCGTTCCTGTAGTATCCCTCTACAGGACCCTAAAATGGACAATTTCCTGATCACTTCTAACTTTATAGTTACTTTGCCAGAATATTTAATACAGCCGCCTATGTTCGACCTCTTCTTCAGCAAGTTCAACGAAAAAATTCCCCTTTCTCCCGAGGAAGAAACGTTCATTAAACAATTCCTCACTCCTAAAAAACTGCGTAAAAAACAATACTTCCTGCAGGAAGGCGATACAGGCAAAGGCATTTGTTTTGTAGAAAAAGGTGCATTAAGAGCTTATGTGCTAGATGAAGCAGGCAATGAACATATAACCGCTTTTGCTTTTGAAGGCTGGACGATCGGCGACCTCTATAGTTTTATGCATACTGAACCTGCCACCCTGAATATTGATGCGTTGGAGGATTGCGAATTGATGGTTATCAGCAAACAAGCCCACGACGAACTATTGCAAAAAATGCCTAAATACGAAACTTATATCCGCTTGTTGGTGACCGATGCCTATATAACCCTTCAAAGAAGGACCACCATTTTGATCAGCCTGCCCCTGGAAGAACAGTACAAGGCATTTTCACAAATGTACCCTACCCTTTTTCAACGGGTGCCCCAGCATATGATCGCTTCTTTTATGGGGCTGTCGCCCGAAACATTAAGCCGGGTAAGAAGCAGGATCTCCAACCAGAAATAGCCTGTCCCCAAAAACATTGACAAAAATCAACGTTTTCCCTTGATCAAAAGCATCCTTATTTCTTGCCTGGAAGCATTGGAGCATGGGCCGCTGCCATAGTAGTTTTGTGTTATAGAAAATTTATAATCATGAGCACAAAACAAACAATCGCAATAATAGGGGCTACCGGTAATATGGGTTCCGCACTCGCAAAAACATTCTCAAAAGGAAACTACAGATTACTTCTTTTTGCCAACAACCAGAACAAGGTTAAGACCCTGGTTGACGAAATAAAAAACAGCAACAAAAAAGCTGATGTAGAGGGTATTGAATGCCCAACCAACGCTTCCTGGGAAGCTGATATCATTGTTCTCGCCGTTCCCTACGCGGCCGAAAAAGAGATAGCCACCAGAATAAAAGAAGTGGCCAATCAGAAAGTGGTCATTAGCATTGCCAACCCTTTAAATGAATCTTACGACGGACTTGTTACTGCACCAGGCACCAGCGCCGCAGAAGAACTGCAACAACTGTTGCCTAACTCTAAAGTAGTAAAGGCATTCAACACCGTTTTCGCTACCGTTTTTACCACCCCTGTTA
>DASUVL010000844.1:0-6381 GCA_036379015.1 Niastella sp. | reverse complement strand
TCTGGCTGAGCGGGATACGCGCCGACGGACTAATACTATTTTTTCTGGCTCTATTACTTGTACAATTTCGCCGGTGGTTGTATGATCAACATAAATGGTCGCTGGTGTATTGTTTAATGGCTGTCCTGGGCATTATTATTTTCCGGAGCCAGATCATATTATTATTGATACCGGCATTAACGGCCTGGTATATATCAGTGAAAATCAACCGAAAGCCCCTAACCACTTTTATGTGGGTATTTGGCATTGGCGGTTTGTTATTTTTTGCAACGGCCTGGATATCGCCGGCCAAAAATCTGCCCGGGGTAATTGTGCAACGGCAGCAGTCGTTTATGGCAATGCAGGGAACACGGTTTACGCTCGATAGCCTGCAGCCATCGGTCACCGGTTTTGCGAGGGTGTTACCGCAGGCGGTCAGCCATACCTTTTTACGACCCTATATATGGGAAGCCAAAGGGGCTTTACAATTGATGACAGCTGTGGAAATTATCGTTTGTTGGTTGCTGGTACTGACAGCTATAGTAAAAAAAGAAATACATTGGAAACAGACCCTAACCAAGCCCATTTTGTTGTTTAGCATGTGCTTTGGTTTTACATTATACATTTTTATAGGATTTACGATCCCCTTCCCCGGCGCCATTGTTCGTTACAAGGCTATTCCCGAGCTTTTACTGTTAACTGTACCAATAATTTGTACAAATTGGCGGTCTTTACAGAAGATTAACAAAAAACTATATATTTAAAAAAGAGCCGTTTTTAGCCTACATTTTAAATTAAAGCCGTTGTTGAGCCCGGTTTTTATGCGATTTATCAAAAAAACCTGGTCATAAATTCAAAATTTTTTTTGGATACCTTATTTGTCGTTTATTTGCACAAAAGCAAAAAATTTTAGTGATGGAATCATTACGTTTTAAAGCAATCAACGACCTGACCGCCCAGTCGAATGGCGTAGACGTCGAAGGTCCGGCTAAAATTACCGGCATATTCGGTGAAAATGTATTTACATTAAAAACCGCTCGTGAATTTTTGAGTGATGAGGCATATAAGAGTTTGAATGCCTCTATCAAAGGTGGTAAGAAAATCGACCGCGCTATGGCCAACCAGATCGCGGCCGGACTTCGCCAGTGGGCTGAAACAAAGGGTGTAACTCACTATACACACTGGTTTCAACCTTTAACAGGTACTACTGCAGAAAAACACGATTCTTTCTTCACATTGAAAGGCGACGGTACAGCGCTCGAAATTTTCGACGGCGATGCATTGATCCAACAAGAGCCTGATGCTTCTTCTTTCCCAAGCGGTGGTATTCGTGCAACTTTCGAAGCCCGTGGTTATACAGCCTGGGATCCTTCATCTCCTGCTTTCATTATGGAGATCGGCCAGGGAAAAACACTGTGCATCCCTACCATCTTCGTTTCTTATACCGGTGAAACACTCGACTATAAAGCTCCTTTGATAAAATCGCTCGAAGCGTTGAATAAAGCGGCTGTTGAAGTATGTCATTTCTTTGACAAGAACGTAAGCAAAGTAAACGCTACCCTGGGATGGGAACAAGAGTACTTCGTAATGGACGAAGCTCTGTTCAATGCCCGTCCTGACCTGGTATTAGGCGGACGTACCGTATTTGGACATTCACCTGCCAAAGGTCAACAGTTGGAAGACCATTATTTTGGT
Organism: Niastella sp.; assembly: GCA_036379015.1. GTDB lineage: Bacteria > Bacteroidota > Bacteroidia > Chitinophagales > Chitinophagaceae > Niastella. The sequence goes on along the minus strand of DASUVL010000844.1, from coordinate 4,707 downwards.
GCTATTCCAGAAAGGATCTACGCTTTCATGCGTGATTTTGAACAAGAGTCATATAAACTGGGTATTCCTTTAAGGACCCGTCATAATGAAGTAGCGCCTGCACAGTTTGAGTGCGCTCCTATATTTGAAGAAGTAAGCGTAGCCGTTGACCACAACACCCTGTTAATGGATGTTATGGACCGCGTTGCCCGCCGTCATAAATTAAGAGCGTTGTTGCATGAGAAACCATTCGCCGGCATTAACGGAAGTGGTAAACACAACAACTGGTCTATGGCTACCGATACCGGCATTAACCTGCTGGCGCCTGGTAAAACACCAAAGACCAACCTGATGTTCCTCACCTTCTTCGTGAACACCATCAAGGCCGTATTTGATTATTCTGATGTACTGCGTGCATCCATAGCATCAGCCGGAAACGATCACCGCCTGGGTGCCAACGAAGCTCCTCCTGCAATCATCTCTGTATTCATTGGTCAATACCTGTACAAAGTATTGAATGATGTAAAAGAAAGAGTTGGTGGCAAATTCGACGAGCAGGATGAGGCTATCCTGAAGTTAGACCTGCACAGAAGCATTCCCGAACTGTTATTGGATAACACAGACCGCAACCGTACATCACCGTTCGCGTTCACCGGTAACAAATTCGAGTTCCGCGCTGTAGGTTCTACTGCAAACTGCGCTAACCCCATGACCACTCTGAACACGATCATGGCAGAAACGCTGAAGAAATTCAAGAAAGACGTAGATACCCTGATCGATAAAGGCGAGAAGAAAGAGATCGCTATCATGCACGTTATTCGCGAGTACATCGTAGCCAGCGAAAAAGTATTGTTCGAAGGCGACGGTTACAGCGACGAATGGCACCAGGAAGCAGCAAAACGCGGATTGCCAAACGTACGTACTACGCCACTGGCGCTGGATGCACAAGTAAGCGATAAAGCGAAACACCTGTTCGAAAGCAACAACGTGTTAACACATGTTGAGCTGGAAGCACGTCATGAAATTGAGCTGGAAAAATACATCAAGAAAGTACAAATTGAAGCACGTATCATGGGAGAGCTGGCAAGCAGCCACATTTTACCTGCTGCTATTAAATATCAGAACGAGTTGATCGCAAACATCAAAGGTTTGAAAGAGATCGGCTTGCCTGAAACCAGCTTTGCAAACCAGAAGCAGATCCTGACCAAGGTTTCAGAGCACGTGAACAAAATGGGCGAACTGGTAGCTAAAATGATCGATGCCCGTAAAAAGGCAAACACCATTGGAGATACCCGTGCGAAAGCCATCGCTTATTGCGATACTATTAAAGAAGCGTATTTTGATCAGATCCGTTACCATGCCGACAAGCTTGAACTGCTTGTAGGTGATGAGTACTGGCTGTTACCAAAATACCGCGAAATGTTGTTCTTGAGATAAACCTCACCCTCTTAGAGGGAATAGAATAAAGAAGGTATACTGACATGACAAGCAAGAGCCCCGTTCTGAATAAGGATGGGGTTCTTCTATTACCCCCCACCCCTTCCTTCGACCTGCCTGCCGGCAGGCTTCGCTCAGGATGAGGGGGGAAAGAATACCATAGAACTTTGCAGGCTGAAAAGTGACTAACTTCGACCCATAAATTATTATCATGGAAATAAAACCTAAATATGGAATAGCCGATTTTACATTCGGCATGAAGGCAGAAGAAGTAATAAAGAAGCTCGGCCAACCCGACAAGATCTATCAGGACGAAGATGATGAGAACCAGATACTGTACCAATACAACAAAAGCAAAATAAGGCTTACATTTTATCAGGAACACGAAGGAAAACTGGGTTACATACGATGCGCCAACCCAGCCCTCACCTATCAGGGAAAACCAGTTATACAGGTGCCCATTGATAAAGTAAAAGAAGGTTTTGGAAAGCTGATCAAAGATTGGGAGGTGGAAGATTACAATTCATTTGTAACATACATTAGTGAAGATTACTGGCTCGTGCTAAACGTAGAATATGATGAGGTAACGGATATAGAGCTCGGTGTACCATTTAAAAACGATGACGAGTACGATTGGCAGTAAAATCTTAAACCGGCAAGTAACGGCTTTTATGCGTATTGCCTGACCTGTAGGCAATGCCATTAACGATCATAACATTTTCACACGACGCTCCGGAAACGGAGCGTTTGTTTTTTTAGGGAAAAGCGATCAACATCCCTTTGCCCTCATCACCAACTCCTCCCACCCCTCTCCTTCATCTCTTCAAAATAAAACAACCGATTCCACTGCAGCAGAACCGGTTGTTAGTTGGTTTTAATTTGCCCCTGTCTTCGCCCCTTCGACTTCCGATCAGGCTTAAAGCTTCGTCGAACAGTCGCTCAGGGCGCCCAGGATCCAGTCTCAGGGCGTTACTGAATCACCCTGGCTACAGGCGGCGAATACACTGCCTGTTTACCTTTACCGATGGCTATTACGCGGAACCAGTATCTGGCAACTGATTTCAAATTGGTGAACGTGTGCTCACGATCGGTTGAAGTTTCGCTTACCCATACACTGTCGGGCGAAAGCGGATCGGATGTGTACTGATGTACGTACGATTTGGCGGCAGGTACCCGTTTAACACGGGTGGTGGCCTGACCGGGCAATTCGCTCTGTACCGTCAATTCGGTAATAGGTTGTAAATCCTGCGATTCACTTTTCAATCCGACGATCTCAAAACCACTGAGTAACAGCTTTGTTTTATCGCCATTACAGGTAGTAGTTATATATTCCGCCAGTTCATCGAGTAGCCCGATCAATTCAGCTTTCTTGTCGTTTTTAGCTGATAAGCGGGCTCTGTCGTTGCGGCCGGACATAGATACCGAGACCCTGAAATCGTCACATGTTGCCTGTAAAACAGATTGTGACGGTTTTGTATCGGGAAATACCGGATTATCCTTTAAGGTATCCGAAATCTGGTAACTAAACTGGAGCAGGTTCTTATCACTGCTGCGTCTGTATTTAGTGCTAATACTTGCTTGCATATAAAATGATTTAACTTATTAAAAAATATTGTTTACTCAATTTATCAGCGCTAATAAATCGGAACATTGATAACGGTTGTGTACACCGATTTTACTGAGGATCCTTGTATTGCTTTTTTGATTTTATTACAACACCAGATAAAATCGGTTGTCCATATCTGTTTTCGTTGTTCAATACAAATATACGATGGCAAGCCGTTGCAAATATGGGGTTTCAAACATGACACCTTTTGACACCTTTTGGTACCTTTTGGTACCTTTTGATACAAAATGATACCTTGTTTTTGATAATTGTCAACTTTACTAAACCGTTTTAATTACCTGTTTTACGACTTTGATTACCTACTGCGCTTATTTGGTTGCCTGCCTAGCAACTTTGATCATCAGTTGCACGTTTTTGATAGCCTTTTTTACGAGTTTTATCATCTACATGCCGGTTTTACTTATCTGCATCACAACATTGCACACCCGTTGCACACTTTTGATTGGCTGCTGCTCACTTTTGATTAACCACAATGCTACTTCACTTACCTGTTTAACAGCTTTGATCGTTTGCCTCCTGGTTTTGGCCATTTACATCACAGCTTTGATAGCCAGCTTAACGACATAGATCAATTACTTCCCGGTTTACACGGTTTATTTAACAGTTAAAGGCACATGCTTAATAGCTTTGGCCATCAGCAACTCATTTTGCATCCTTTGCAAACATGCTTTTCCAGCAAACATGCATGCAGACAGATAAAGTTGCGTTGTAATGATCTAAACCCGCGATGTTGGATGATTAACCCGCGCAGTTGCCCGGTACACTCTGAATACAGACATAACAAGTTGTAATACCACGCCAATAACCCGGCATGAAGAATATAAAAACTTGCCAACAAGGTGTATTAATCTGCCAACATAAAGTAGTTATTGACTTGCACAAAACAGAAAGTCACTAACTTACTGGTATGAAAAAGCAGAGTGCCGGCATTTTACCATACAAATTTGTGAATGGGCAATTGTTCTTTTTTATTGCACATCCAGGAGGCCCCTTTTATCGCAAAAAAGACAATGGGTTCTGGAGTATTGTAAAAGGGGAAATTGACGCCGGAGAAGAACCATTGGCCGCAGCCATCAGAGAGTTTAAGGAAGAAACCACAATAGAAATTGTAGGCGATTTCCTACCACTAACGCCGCTGAAACAGAAAAGCGGCAAACTGGTGTATGCCTGGGCCATTGAAACCGATTTCAGTACAGAAAATATTAAAAGCAATACGTTCACAATAGAATGGCCACCAAAGTCAGGTGTGATGGCGGAATTTCCTGAGCTGGATAAATTTGAATGGTTTGATGTGCAAACGACTATTATTAAATTATTACCAGGGCATGTGGGGTTTATATATGAATTATTAGAGCGATTACAGATAAGTTTATAGAAATAACATCCTGGGATTGGCACTCATCTTTTTATATATTCAATTAACGGTTCAATAAATAACGCTTCGTACTAAAAAAAAACGTATACTCGTGGAAATATAAACCTTACAATAATCCTATTCGACTATGCGCTTAAGTGGAAATTATTTTGATAGACTCCTAATAAACATACTACCCTGGACTATTTTCACTTCACTAATTATCTATTATACAAGTAAGGACATTCAAGGGGGTTTAGTAACCTTTGTCATTTTATCCGCAGCGCTTTGGTTGTTAGATACACTGATT
>DASUVL010000843.1:0-8939 GCA_036379015.1 Niastella sp. | reverse complement strand
TAATTGAATATCAAAAGCGTTGGAAAATATTTAATGAATTATGTCTTTTTTTAATAAGGCGCGAAGATACTTATTTTAGCATTTAAAGTTGGTGTATTTGTTACATGATATGAGTGGGGACTGTTAAAGGCTATGTAATGTTTATAGTTTACTTTTTAATATATCTGCGTGCGTTTGTCCTGGCAGTACCCTGAAAACGGGGATATTTATGGCATATTTTTCACAAAGTGCCAGTATCCGGCGGTCGATTTGTTCCGGTGAATACCGTGCTGAAAAATGGCCCAGAATGAGTTGTTCAATATGCGATCCGCTTACCATTTCCATAACCTCTTCCAAATAGCTGTGTTTATGGCCATGGGCATATACCTGGTTATCCTCCTCGTGCATGAATGTAGCTTCATGGATCAGTATTTTTGAATGTTCCCACCGGGTAACGTCTTCTACGGGCGTATCGCCCGAATAGCCCAGTAAAACGGTTTGTACCTCGGTATGGGTGTTTTCCTTACCCTGTTCTTCAATGATCTGTCTTATTTGTTCACCGGGAAGCTGTGTTAGCTCAGGCTTTAATTTCATTTTTGATTGAATGACCTTATAGCTGAGACTTTTAACACCTGTCTTTGTTGGAACATGCCCGTTGTGAATGGCCTTAATGATAATATCCTCTTTAATGCGGATGTCAGTTTCTGGTGTAATGGGATTCCAAACCGCGCCTGAAACATGTGGGTCGAATTTTGTTGTGAAGTCTTTCAACGCAGGAAAAGAACCACAATCCCTGGGGTAGTATATAACAGGAAAACCAGGCCGTGCATTCAGTTGGTTAAATTGCAGCAGGCCGGTCAGATGATCGCGGTCGGCATGAGAAATAAAAACATGTTCTATTTTTCTGCTTTTCTGTAATAGGTTCGAGGTAATGCCTTCCCCTGCATCAAACAATAATTTGAGTTCCTCTACAAAATACCAGGTTGAAAAAAGAGCGGTTGAATAACCGGTGATCGTGAATTGCATGGTTGGGAATTTCTTGGTGGGTGAAATTTACAAGGTGAGCGCCTTTAAAGGTGGGGGCCATTTAAAAGGGGGCTTACCTTTAACTTAATGTGAATTTTTCAAGGTGAGCACTCCGCCAGTTGGCGGAGCTCCCATCTTCAACTTTAGGTGAGCACTCTTGCAAAGGGCACCCACCTTCAGTAATTAATCCTCAAACTTACCCAGGTTCTTCTGGATCAGTTTTAAGTTCTTCTGCAGGGTTTGTTTCAGCTGGCGTTTTACCAGCTGGCCCATGGAGGCGCATCTGTAGAATTGCGGGTTGTGAAAATAATCGCCCAGTTCCGTTCTCAACTGTTGTAGTTTTTCAGGAACCGAAATATGATCCTTTGACATAATGTTCAGCAACTCCATCAGCCGGAAACGGGAAGAGGCAACCCGGAAGGCCATCATGGTTCGTTCTTCTGTTTGATACTGGTGAATGCTTTCTGCATTGAGATGTTTGGCGCATAGTTCAACCAGCGTGAAATTCTCTTTGAAGAATTGCGGCATGTATAAATTCTTACGTCCTTCATACGATTGCTGATCAAAGTCGATGGCGCGAATGCGGTATTGATAGTCTTCAATATCGGGGGTAATATCAACCACAAAATTGTAAGAACGCATATCGCCCAACAACCGTACAAAACAACGTTCGTTGAATTTTACAAATTCTTTGGCCAGTCTGATCTTATTCGTAAACGGATCGGTCAGGTGGTTGGCAATAAACACATCACCGGGGATACCCGGAATATGTTCTTCTACCAGTGTATTCTGACTGGTGAGATAAGTGATACGGTTGGGCGACAGGATATGCTCCAGTTCCAGCCCATAAATGCGCGAAGCATCGGCAATTTTGATATAGTAATGATCGTAGTTGTCATTGAATTTGTTTACGATGCGAATGCGAAATGGATTGCTATTGCCAAAGGTGCAATAGTCTATGCGCGCCACATCGAGATGAGCGGTAAATGTAAGATCGCCTTCTGTTTTTAAGATGGCATACATCTGTACCAATCCGCCGCGAATAAATTCCCAATCGCGCATATCGTACACCACCGTTTCCCAATACGTATCATTGCCCTTTTTGTCCTTTAAAGGCAATGAATAGGTTATCCGTAACAAGTCGTTGTATGAAACAGGCAGTTTTACTTCACGGCCGTGATTTTTCAGATAGGCGCGTAACCGGTCATGCACCGGGAACATGGGCTTTTTACGGGATGGCTTATTGGGCTCGTGGTGATCGATGATGGAATGCATGTGCTAATGTGATAATATGCTAATGTGATAATTTGCTAATGAAATACAGCCGCACGTTTCTTACTTCCGCCTCTTAGGTATCAATTATTACAAATTTAAGCTATGCGCTGCAATAACCTGATAAAGTAAGCCGGAGCGTGTAACAAGCGACTACCGTACCAGCTGAACATTTCTCCATCAACAAGGATGATCTTTGTATTGGGTAAAAGAGGCTGCAATTCATCAATATGTTTTTGCTGAAAGGGGAAGGGCTCTGAAGAAAGTAATAACAGATCGCAATGTGACAGTTGCCAGGTATCAATAACCGGATAACGGGTGGAATGGCCAAATATGTTTTGAAACCCGCACCGGGCGAGCATATCATGAATGAAGGTATCGCTGCCAATGGTCATGTAGGGATTGCGCCAGATCAAATAACCGGTTTTAGGTTTGTGTATTGTGCCTGTTTGGATGACCTGACCGGGTAAGGTTTGTAGTTTAGTAAAAGCTGTATTGATCTGACTTATTAAACGGGTAGCCCCGGGCAGCGTACCGGTAATTGTTCCTATTTGTTCTATCATCTCCAGCGCATCTGCCAGATTGTTTACATCACTTATCCATATAGGGTATTGTTGCGCCAGCTCTTCTATTTGCGCCTGTACGTTTTCTTCTTTATTGGCTATTATAAGATCGGGTTGTAATTGTTGAATAACACTCGTCTTAATGTTTTTTGTTCCGCCCACTCTTGTTTTTTGCCTGAACCAGGTTTCGGGATGAATGCAAAATTTGGTGATGCCAGTTACCTGTTCATCGAGCTGCAAAGTGTATAGTAATTCTGTTATGGAAGGAACCAGGGAAACGATGCTACGGGGCGTAGCCGGCAACTCAACAGTCCGGCCCATTTGATCGGTATAGACTGGCATTTTTGGGCGAAGGTAGAAAAACTAATTTGCTAATGTGATAATACGATAATGTGATAATGGAATACAGCTGAAGAAGGACATGATGAAAAGTGGAAGGCGTGTTGCTCGCCTTCGCGAAGCTTCAGCGAAGCGAGGCGTTAAGCGTTCGGCATTGAGCGTGGAAGACGTGTTGTGTTTTGCGTGGTGTGTTTTTTCGGAGACCGCTGCTGCCTCCTGCTAAAAATCATAGGAAGTTTTAGCAGGAGGGTATTGGAGTTAAGCAGGCGGTTTTTAACACACAGGAATTGGAACTACCTCGGTCTTTGTTGGACGTTGGATTTTAATACTTGGTTAATCAAAGGATACTTCTGTTGGTTTTTCACGGATATTCGTTTTCACGGACATTGGATCTGGATAATGGATTTTATGAATGATATTGGATTATTCAAAAAAGAAGTTGACTGGTACTGGATTTTTCTTGATTTTCTATTGGATATTGAACACTGATGGTTTTCCCTGGACATTGGAATAGATTGATTAGTAATCAATCAACTTCAGGCACAAAGTTACATTAGTTACAAATGTTAACAAGAGCAGAAACTCTCGATTTAAATTGTTCGGTATTTACTGCATAGCTAGTAGCTACACACAACTGTTATGCGTAGTATTGCTGAAGGGGTAGGGTAGTATTACGAGAAGGTAAAAAGCGTTTGTTGTTTTTTATTGATCCAGATCAAACATCTTATAAAATCATATGCTTGAAATGCGCTTCCAGTAAGGGTTTCGACGGATTTTTCGGGATTGATCCGTGTTTTCTTTGCATTAAACGAAGAAGGACAGCCATTGATCGAATAAACTTCAACCACCTCCAAAACATCAGCATCTTTGTACTGTCAACACGATGTTGACGTACCCTGAAAAAATCGTACCGGAAATTTCGAACACCTTAATCCCTGAACAGTAGAAAAGCTTCTAAACCCTAATTTTTTTTATAACCGTTTTGGTTTTGATCCGTACCCTTTCGTATCCAATATCATGAAAACCAGGTATCCAATATCGTGAAAGCCAGAAATCTCTATCAGCAAACCAGTCCTTAGTTAAAACCGTCCAAGTACCTGAACAAGATTTCACAAAGGCGTCCCGCTAATAACGGGGCGCTTTTTTTTGAATGTGATAATTTGATAAGTGATAATGAAATACAGCTTAAATGAAAAGGCAGAAAGTTCACCATTGAGCTTTCTGCCTTTTCATTATCAAATTATCGAATCAACACATTATCTAATTACCTAATGCTTGCAACACATCGTATTTTGTAACTATATGTAAATTTCCTAATTCGTCTTTACTAAGCACTGCTCCATTATCCTTATTTATTAAAGTCCGGAGCTTTTCTATGGGGGTGTTAAAATCAACAATGGGGAATGCGGGTTCCATCACTGTTTCAATGCGGGCATTTCTGATATCGGGGTTGGAGAATATTTTCTGGAATAAGCCGCTTTCGCTGATGGCGCCAACCAGTTTGCTCTCATTGATAACCGGTATATGTTCAATATCGTATTTACGCATTAATTCTACGGCTTCAGAAACAGTATTACCCGGCTCAATGTCTACCAGCTTTTGCCTGGCGGCGCGGCCGTTGATAATGTCTTTACAGGTCTTTACATCCATAAAGCCTCTTTCCATCATCCATTGATCGTTATATATCTTGGCTACATATCGGCTGCCATGGTCGTGGAAGATACAAACCACCAGGTCGTCTTTTGTCAAATGATTTTTGGGGTCTGCTCCGCCGGCGATTTGCATGAGTCCCTGTATACAACTGCCGGCGCTGTAACCACAGAATATTCCTTCGTCTTTAGCCAGGCGACGGGCCATGATAGCGCCATCTTTATCGGTTACCTGTTCAAAGTGATCAATGACGCTCATGTCGTAATTCTCCGGTACAAAATCTTCCCCAAAACCTTCTGAGATATAGGGATGCACCTCATTCATATCTATTTCACCTGTGCGAAAAAACTTGGTGAGCAGGGAGCCATACACATCGATCGCCCATATTTTTATAGCAGGATTTTTTTCTTTCAGGTACATGGCCGTACCTGTCACCGTACCGCCGGTTCCTGCCGTACAAACCAGGTGGGTTATTTTTCCATCGGTTTGTTTCCATATTTCAGGACCGGTGGTTTCATAATGGGCCAACCGGTTGGCGAGGTTGTCATATTGATTGCAATGGAATGAATTGGGAATTTCTTTAGCGAGACGGCGGGCTACAGAATAGTAACTACGCGGGTCGTCGGGTTCTACGTTGGTTGGACAAACAATTACTTCAGCGCCTACTGCTTTTAAGATGTCAACTTTTTCTTTTGATTGTTTATCAGTCGTAGTGAAAATACATTTATATCCTTTTACACAGGCTGCAAGCGCTAGACCCATTCCGGTATTACCGCTGGTACATTCAATGATCGTTCCGCCTGGTTTTAATTTACCTTCTTTTTCTGCTACCTCAATCATTTTAACCGCCATGCGGTCTTTGATAGAATTGCCCGGATTAAAATAATCTACCTTGGCAGCTATAGTGGCCGCGAGATGCTTCGTGATCTTGTTCAGCTTGATAAGTGGTGTATTTCCAATCGTTTCGAGAATATTATTTTTAATATCCATTTCATGTAGTTTGTTAATTTCAAAGGTACGGTTTTCCCTTCGGCTTGCGCCTCCGTGCGCCACCGCTAAAGCTAAGGCGACACGCGGTGCTCCGACGCTGAAGCTCTGGCGCAAGCGTCTAAAGCTTCAGCGACCCCGACGAGTCGGGGGACGCCCAGGACTAGTGAGTTGCGAATCGGGGTTAGGGAAGTACCATGGTGAATATGTAAATGTTTTATTAAGATTTCTACTTCTGTTAGTATCGGCCGGTTGTTAATTTTTTACTGGTTAAATTTGTAGGGGAGATATTATTATGAAAGTGTATTTCATCAGTGGTCTTGCTGCCGATAAACGGGTATTCAGGCATATTCAATTGCCGGCAGGTTGTGAAGCGGTTTATCTTGATTGGATATCGCCCGAAAAGGAAGAATCGCTGCCATCGTATGCTTTGCGGTTGGCAGCATCCATCAACAGGGAAGAGCCTTTCGCCCTGGTTGGTTTATCGTTTGGCGGGATGCTGGCTACCGAAATAGCGAAACAATACAAGCCTGTAGTAACCGTACTTATTTCAAGTGTGCCGGTATCGGCCCAGTTGCCCGGGTATTTCAGAATAGCCGGGAAAATGGGGTTGCATAAAATAGTACCCATTTCGCTGTTGAAATCATCCGCTGCTACCAAAAGATTTTTTTCACGCGAACTAATGGAGGATAAAAAATTATTGTGGCAGATCATCAATGAAAGCGATACCGGTTTAATTCGCTGGAGTATGCATGCCATATTAAACTGGCAAAATGAAACCATTCCACATCCGGTTTGGCATATTCATGGTACAAGAGATGAAGTGTTGCCGGTGCGATATACACATCCTACACATACCATTCCAAAAGAAGGGCACATGCTGGTGATGACCAGCCCGCAAATTGTCAATGAGTTTCTGGCAAAGGCACTTACTGAAGGAGCTCTGGCAATTGCCTAACGCCCGCAACCACCATTCTTTAATTGGTTTGCTTTTTGTTTCTTCTTACTTCCCTTTTGCTTCGCTTTTGAATCGCTCCTGGTTTTGATCACAGGCCGGCTGAGGCATATAATACCAGTATATGGATGATTTAAAGTATACGGTAATCCCGGAGGTGATACGAAGGTGATACGGAGGAAGGTAGAACAACCACCGCTATAAGATCACTATAATGTCGCTGTAATGTTGCGCTGTAAGGTGGGAGAAAAAAATAGCGCGTTGTTATGTGAATGACACGTAGTTAAAAGTACAATTTTTTTTCTTATGAACAAACCTGGTAATATTACCTGCCTTTTACCGGATCAATCTTTATATATCATAATTTTGAGCAGACCTAATAAAAACGGATACGTTTTTCAGAAAAAAATGTTGTTAGTAAAAACAAGTTTTTTCTATGTTTTCATGCCTTACATTTGCGACCCCTAAGTCAGAAACCGGAGCGTGATTGACAATGAAACCTGAAATGAATGATCTGGCACCTTATGAACGTTCAACAGATTAAAAAAACTGCAAATTCTAATAAATGGAAGTAAAGTACATTCAGAAGATCGCTGAAAAATTATCGTTCAGCATTAAGCAGATCAATAATATCCACCAGTTGCAAAGCGAAGGGGCTACTATTCCGTTTATGGCCCGTTACCGGAAGGAAGCAACCAATAATATGGATGAAGTTGGCATTGGCCAGGTTGTAGAACAGATCGCTTATTTTTCTGAGCTGGATAAACGCAAAGAAACGGTTGTAAAAACGATTGAAGGGTTAGGGAAGTTAACACCCGAATTAAAAGATCGTATCGAAAACTGTTATGATGCTACCGAGTTGGAAGATATTTATCTGCCCTACAAACCAAAACGCAAAACAAGAGCAACCCAGGCTATTGAAAAAGGTCTTGAGCCGTTGGCGAAACTGGTATTTGAACAGGGTGGTGAAAATCCTGATGAAGAAGCTGCCAAATTCCTGAATGAGCAGGTAAAGGATATCAAAGAAGCCATGCAGGGCGCCCGCGATATCATTGCAGAGTGGGTGAGTGAAAATGAACAGGCTCGTAATAAAGTACGTCAGCAGTTTACCGAATCCGCTAAGCTGTCGTCGAAAGTACTCAGCAGTAAAAAAGACGAAGAGGAAGCACAGAAATACCGCGATTATTTTGAGTTCAGTGGAGATCTGGCCGATAGCCCATCACATCGCATCCTGGCTATACGCCGTGCCGAGAAAGAAGGCTACCTGGTAATGGATATAAACATCGACAAACAAAATGCGGTAGATGATCTGAACAGAACATTCGTAAAGAGTAACAACCCATTTGCCAGTGAAGTAAAGAAGGCGATCGATGATTCGTTCGATCGTTTGTTAAAACCCTCCATTGAGAATGAGTTCCGGCTGGCGAGTAAGAATAAAGCCGATGAAGAAGCTATTCATGTGTTTACCGAGAACCTGCGTCAATTGTTGCTGGCTTCACCTTTAGGATCAAAAAGAGTGTTGGCGCTTGACCCCGGTTTCCGTACCGGTTGCAAACTGGTATGTTTGGATGCGCAAGGTAACCTGGTATACAATACGGCTATTTATCCACACCCGCCACAGAACGATTGGCAGGGGAGTGTGTCTGAATTAAAACATCTGGTTGATAAATATGAAATTGAAGCCATCGGTATAGGAAACGGTACTGCCGGCCGCGAAACCGAGCAACTGGTACGCAGTATTGACTTTGGTAAACCGGTGAGTGTTTTCCAGGTGAATGAAAGCGGCGCTTCTATTTACTCTGCTTCTGAAGTAGCCCGGGAAGAATTCCCCGATCATGATGTTACGGTACGCGGCGCAGTGAGCATTGGCCGCCGTTTACTGGACCCACTAAGCGAATTGGTGAAGATTGATGCCAAATCTATTGGGGTAGGACAGTACCAGCACGATGTAAATCAAACCCGGTTAAAAGATGCATTGGACAGGGTAGTGGAAAGCGCGGTAAACTTTGTAGGCGTTGATGTGAATACAGCTTCCAAACACCTGCTGGTATATGTGTCGGGCTTAAGCAATACCCTGGCAAAAAATATTGTTGAATACCGTGCCAAGAACGGACCCTTTAAAACCAGGGACGAATTGAAGAAAGTGCCGATGATGGGACCCAAATCAT
>DASUVL010000842.1:0-2210 GCA_036379015.1 Niastella sp. | reverse complement strand
AGGTATAGATGTGTTGATCTTCCGTATTTCCTTTAAAGCAGTTGCGCCATCCATTTCAGGCATTTCGAGATCAATCAATAACAGATCGTACGTGCCTTTTTTAAATTGGGCCAGCGCTTCCCGGCCATTGGTAGCCTCGCTTACCTGGATGCCCCATTTGGTTAAAAATCGTTTGGCGATAGACAGGTTTACCGGATTATCTTCTGCGATCAGTAATCGTATACCCTCCAGCGATTCGAGGTGTTTGATATTGTCTTCATTAATATAACGCTTCCGGTTTTCGCAGATCTTTAACTCAACCGTAAAGTGAAAAGCGCTCCCCTTCCCTTCTTCACTTTCAAGCAACAGGTCGCTGTTAAACATGTTTACAATACGCTTGGTAATAGACAGGCCCAACCCCGTACCACCGTATTTGCGGGTGGTATTTACATCGGCCTGGGTAAAGCTGTCGAAAATTTCCTTGTGTTTATTTTTAGGAATGCCAATGCCCGTATCCATTACAATGAACTGCAGTGTTGACTTGGCGCTTGATGAAAACAACCTGCGAACGGCCATGGTTATGGTACCCTGATGGGTAAACTTGAGGGAGTTGGCCAGCAGATTGCTTAGCACCTGGTTCAACCTGGTTTCATCAGTATAAAATTCCAGGTCAAGCCGGTCATCGATATCTACTTTAAATTCGAGTCCTTTTGATTTTATCTGTGGCGAGAACTGCGAAGCCAGCTTCTGCATAAACTCTTTAATATTCACCGGAACATCTGCCAGCTCCACTTTACCGGCTTCCATTTTATTATAATCGAGGATATCGTTTATCAGCATCATCATATGCTCCGATGAAAACTTCAGAATATCCAGGTGGCTTTCTTGTGAGGGCATGTGTTCTTCCTGCAACAACAAATTCGATGCACCGATAATGCCATTCAACGGGGTACGTAATTCATGGCTCATGTTACTGAGGAAACGCGATTTTGTTCTGGCGGCCGATTCGGCTTTTTCTTTGGCTTTCATCAGCTCAAACTCAGCCATCTTTACATTCGTTACATCCAAAATACTGATCTTGGTGTAACCGGTATCTTTATAAGCAAAAGGCACCACACTTACAAAGCCATAAAAAATGCGGCCGGTTTTGGCTGTTAAGGTCAACTCGCCCTGCCAGGGACGTGAGACACCCGACAATGATTCTTTTATGGAGTTAAACTGTTTGATGTGGTGTTCTTCGAACCAGTCTTCAATGTTCGTTCCTTCAAGCTCCCGTTTCTCCTTCACCTCAAACAATTCCGTTGCCCGCTTATTACAGCTGGCAATGATGTTCGACTGGCTGAATATAATAAATACCCCGTCGAGCGAGGTATTAAAAATAGTATCCCCGAATGTTTTTTCCTGCAGAATAGCTACCTCATTGTCTTTATTCACCTGTAATATGGAATAGGAAAAAATAATGGTCATGGCCAGCGAAATAACCAGGTTACCGCTGTACAATTGTGCATACAGGGCTTCGTTAATGTTCTGTACGTTGTTTACATACGGACTCATTTTTACACAGGCCAGGGATGCTATAACTGTAATGGAGTATACTGATAAAAGCTCTTTAAAATTACGCCTGATACTAACCACAAACGTTAGCACTACGAAGTAAGGAAAATACAACAGGTACTCCCCCGCCCGCAACCCCTCTATATAACATATTACGATGAGGTATAGGTTTATATTTATCACCGCAATAATACGGCCTGTTTCGAGCTTTCGTTTTGAACCAAAATAAAATGCGAGCAGAAAAAAATAAGCTGAAGTAATGTTTACTAACGCACTAATATATAGCTTGTGATAAAAATAGGAGAAGACAGAGAAAAAGTTAAGCAGCAGGGCTAATAGTATAAATTGGTTGAAGCGGATGATCCTTTTACGCAGGTCCTTAGTAACTCCCTCATACAAACCGGAATGTACTATCTCCCTGTAAATAGACCAGACAAGATATAATATTTTATCCTTCATAGAGTTATTGGATTAGAACGAACGGTTTCATTCTACGGACAATTATAATTAACGAAAAAATGGATAAACTATTTCCTATGAGTGGATCAAATTTCCCTAAAAAATTCATTTTCAATGAAAAAATCGACAGCGAGTACCTATATAGTTTGTATGAAGATGATTACCAGTACATAGAGGAGATCTTCGAAACAACGCTTTTGCACTTTGATGAAGATTAT
>DASUVL010000841.1:0-9858 GCA_036379015.1 Niastella sp. | reverse complement strand
AATTCCACCCGCTGGTATACACCCGTTTAAATATTCCGGCAGTATCATACTTCGCCACATAACATTCGCCTTGATTTATAACCAGCGTTTTGGTATTTCCATCTGAAGAAGTTAACTCGAAGGTAGATAAAGGCACACCGTTGTTGTAAAGCTGACCGGCTGCGTAGACCTCGTTGCCTTTTGCATATAAAGCTCCGGCTCCCCCATAATAAGGATAACGGCTTCCCACGCCCCATCTCCGTTTACCATTGGTATCGAATTTATACAATGCAAATGCAGCCAAACTGTCTTTGGCTATAGTGCCATCGCTATGGGTAATATTAATGGTAACCGGCATTCCCCAATTGAACATTGATCCGGCTACATACGTATTGCCATCGTCATCGGCAACTACTTTGGTTAGACCAGCATCTCCATATTGATAGCTCGATTTAAAATTATTATGCCATTGGATGGTCCCGACAGCATCATATTTTACCATAAACGCCTGGTGATAGGCCGTAGGCCCCCGCAGTGTTACCCGTTCCACACCATTTACGTCATATATCCCCAGGTAATCTTCATATTGGCCTACCAGGTAACTATTTCCGGCCTTATCAACACTCACATCAGCCAGGCTATGATGGTTGGTTGCCTGAAATCTCAGCAGCGCATTCCAGATCATTGTGCCGTCTGGCCTGATCTTCAAAACAACATGATTCTCGTGTTCCCGCACACCTGATGGTATATCATATAACGGCTGAATAACACCGTTCCTGGCATAAGATAATTTTGAATAAAATCCGCCAATTACAATAATATGATCATCCTTTATGGCAATACGCTCGCCTTTGGCATTAGCTGCATAACCCTGCCACAATGTAATATGATCGTACAGGATGGTATGCCATATATACTTACCGTTGCGATCGAGCTTTAAAACAAATCCATTGGTACGCGAACCCATGTAAGTGGTATCAACAGGCGCGGCATAAAACTGCATGGAATCCCCATTACTAAAGTACAGCCATTGGGTAGACACAGCATAACCGGTGAGATAAATATTACCCTGCGCGTCTGTTTGGCCTGCTTTAAATTCCCCCGTACCCGGCTTAAAGTAGTGCACCCATTTCAGTACACCACTTGTATTATATTTCGCAAAAAAACTATGATTTCCCGAAGCAAACTCTTTTGCAACACCGATCGTGCTCCGCAGTTTCGTAGCATTGGTGGTGGCCCCGATAACATATATGCCGTCGTCGTTACTATTCATTACCTGACCAATGGTCATACCTGCTGCACCGGTAGAATCCATGGGGTTGATAAAGCAGCTTGCATCATTTGCCGAGCCTGGATAAACAAAAGCAGCATTCCCACTCGTTGTATCACGGCATCCATTTTCGCTGACACTGATAAGCTGCAGCGTTTTTTGACCACTGCTGGCATATGAAATGCCAGCAACTTTTGCCCCCGCAGCGGTGGCAGTGCTTGCATCCTGATAAAACGTCCAGAGAAAGTCCCGTGCTTCCCCGGCCAGGGCAGCATACGTGACCGGTTCACCCGGAGTTATATTCACCTGGTCGGCCACGAACCGGGCCCGCGTATGTTCAACCTTGATATTAAAATAGCTTTTGAAACCATAACCTACCGGATCCCCGATCCGGTTTGCACGTACACGATACTGCCCGCTTTGCGATATGGGTGAAGTAACAAAGCTAATTGTGCCACCATTGCCTGTTGCCGAGCCGCCGACCGTTGCACCAAAGCCCCAGGACATCAGTTGGTATAAAACACCAGGTTCGGAATTTTGAATGGTGACTATTACGGGCTCAGATTTACATAATATACTGTCCGAAATAGCTGAGGGAAGATTAACATTCGGTACTCCCAGGTAAATAAATCCACCCTTTAAGCCACTCCCATCCTGCGCAGTAATGACCTCTACATTCCCTGATGATCCGCCACCAACGATGGCTTGTATCTGCGTATTGGAAATAACAGTGAATGAACTGGCTGAAACACCGCCAAAGCGAACATTGAATGCGCCGGAAAAACCAAAACCATTGATCGTTACAACGCCTCCCTGGATAGCTGAGGTGGGTGTAAATCCGGTGATCCACACTCTTGGATAATCAATATATTTAACAAGGGTGTCACTATGCGTACCATCCGAAACAACTAACTTAATGGTATCGCGAAACTGGTAAATATTATGCGTAAAACTGGTGTGATACGCAGTACTGATCAGTGTATCGTTTTTAAACCATTTATACTGGTATATAGGTTTTGAATAATTTAGCAGATTAACTATACCGGTAGCTGCTACACCACTCGTATCAGTTCTGAAAAAAGCGGAGGGCAAGGGATTGTCGCTGCTGTTGGTATTTATTTCAATAAACCCATGCCCGCCTCCGGCCCACAATTGATTTGGATTGAGTACCTGAATATCGTTATGGTTATAATTAAGGTAAGTGTAATTATTATCGCGCGGCAGCTGTTGCCATACTTTACCTGAATCGGTTGTTTTATAAACGCTAAACAGTCCGGCAATACCATAACCCGTGCTGTCGTTCACAAAACGGAATTTCGAGCTATAGAAAGGGGTAACCTTGGGATCGTTTTTTTGCTCCCAGGTAATTCCGCCGTTCGAGGTATAATACACTACACCTAGCTGGTCATCATTCTTCATAATCAACCAGCCTTTGACAGCTGTAAGAAAATGAGTGTAAACAATTTGTCCTGGCGGTACCGTCACTTCAATCCATGTACTACCGCCATTGTTTGTTTTAAATAGTTTATTAGAAGAATAATCCGTACTAAAAGCAAATACATTGTTATTGTCAATTGCTACCACATGGTCGTAATACCGGTCTACATCAAGCCTTACCACAAACCAGTTTCGCCCTTTATCAGTGGTTTTTAAAATACGGTCGGCCTCTACCGCATAGCCGATAGTATGGTCCTGCGGAAAGATCATACTTGTAATACCCGATTTAAAGGCAAAGACATCGTAACGGTCGTGGTAAACCAATGTAAAACTGTTTCCCCTGTCGGTGGAATATAATATGGATGGAACTATCCCATAATCACCGTAAACAATAATGGTATCCTGATTAAAAGCCTTTACGCCTTTGATACCGAAACCAAAAGTGAGATTAACCGGGTAAGTATTATAATTTACATTGCTGAAGGTAATATACTTGCGGGTAAAGGTTCGCCCGCTGTCGGTTGTAAAACCTATATACTTTGAGAAAGCCACATAACCTTCGGAAGGAGCATAAAAACTGAATTCCTGTACTTCATTCATACCATCAGTTGCATCAACAGAAAGCTGGCGCATCTGTGCGCTGGAAGAGTTTCTACAAATCAGACAAACAGCCAGGATCAGGAGGGGGTATAATATTTTCATAACCGCTTTAAAAATGAGCTGCGTCCAAAATAATATAAAAAAGCCAGTCGCTGAACCGTTTTAATTGATTTAAATTTAAAATATAAAAAAAAGGCCTGAATTCAGGCCAAAGCAGGGTATGAACGAACCGGCAACCTACACATTAACAGCCCCCAAATAAACACTATCAGATTGCGTACTCCGGTCGGCAGCAACAAAAGCAACATACAGGTGATAGACCCTGTTCGAAAAGGATTTTAGCTGTAATGCATCAGTGCCAGTAGTTCTGAGCTGACCGGTTAACTTATAAAATGCCGCGCTATTGTGAATGTCGTAAGCAAGCAACATGACCTGGTCGTACTTGTTGAAAATGCCAATATTTTCTGTATCCCATGTAAATTGTACTAAAAAATCGGAAATCAGTATAGCGGTTATTTGTTCAGGCAATGGCAACTCGCCGGAACTCACCTTCACCAAAGCAGGATTGATAAAAAATTCCGGCGCCTCACCTTCAAACGCATTTTTTAATAAGTATGATTTTGCCGCCAGAAAGCCTTCTACCGTTGGCGTATACCCGTTAAATCCCCTCCGCACAAATTTTGTTACCGGTTTTAACCATGCCTGTGCCATGGCCCATTTTTTCCGGTTGTTCAACTCCTTTACAGTGGGAGGCGATTTGCGCTCCCCCGGAACTGATTTCACATAAGGCTTACCCTTCCAGGAAGAAACAACTACATCGCCTACTTTTCCTGTAATCTGGCCCAAATTACCGTATTTAAGACTTCCCATAACAAGTAGTTTTAGAAGAGTAAGGTAGGAGTTTTACATGTATTTAACATGAGACTAATATATAACTTGATTAAGATCAAATAAGAAGATAACAAAGGTTTATCCTTATCTGGTCTTTGTTCTGTCTTTGTTTGGTCCCTGTTAGCTCTTTGTTTAAAAGCATATAAAAATCACCTCAAACAGGTTTCAAGCCAGCAGCAATAACCAGAAGTGTTACTTGTTACTCTATATGACTAGGCCTGATGGCAAAAAGCCTTGTTTGCAAACGGAAACCGGCCGCCTACCCAATTACCCGCAGATTATCAACCATTTAACCGCTTATATTCGCACTTAGCCACTTATACTACCGATCATCATACATACTTTACCGGCTGTGAAACAAAAAATACCGCTCATGCCGGATGTCCTAAAGGAAATGTTAACACCCTTCTATCTTTGATCCATCATTAAACAGGAGATGCTTCTCCACCGACAATGAACCACTACTTAGAGTTTCTTTTCGCCCGCTACCGCCAAAGAGTAAAGCCACCAGCAATTACCAGATTTTAATCTTCCGGAAACCTTCACTGAGTTAGCCATGCTCAGACATTTACACATATGCAGCTATTTGCTGCGTACAGTATTTCCTATGCTCAATTAACAATACGATGAAACGAAGCAGGAAAATATTTTCAACTTCTTCACATGGTGTATGAAATTTATTTCCTGTGAGTTGCATCCGACTAAAGTCAAAAAAATAGACGGATGAAATTAAAAATCTGGATAGGGCCGCTGATAGCTGTAATAATTCTGATTTCGTTGCGACAGATGGTATATTATAAAATGGAAAATGAACAACAACGGTCAGTTATACCCGCAGTAATAGAGAAGAAGCCGGAGATCAATCCTCCTATGGCCGGTACCCGTTTGCACTGGGACATCCTGCCCCTCTGATTCATTCAGCATTATAAAAAGGCAGAACAGTAATTGGCATAACAGTATCTCTGTTATGGGTGACCGTACTATGCGCGGGCATTCCTGAACAGGCTTTCACTTCCCGACTTGTTGGGCAGACAGGGAGCGGCTTGCCCTAATAACATCGTATTGATTAACACTTATAATATACAACTATGACCAACTTCGGAAAGAAATTTTTGTCGGCTTTCGTGGAGGTAAGCGACGACAAAAAGAAGGAAGCAGAAAAGCCGCCTTCGACAGACCGCGTGTCGCCTTCAGCTTCAGCGGTGGCGCAATATATGCCCAAAGCGGCGCCAGTACCTCTGCCTGCATTCACCAGCACAACTGCTAATAACAGTTATTCATCATCGGCAGACAGCAAGTTCGCAGCTTATTTTGAAAAGCTGTTTATGGAAGCTAACATTCCGGGACCCGATTACTTCGAGTTCAGTAAAATGATAGAAGTCATGCAGGCCGTTCCGGATGAGCAGGTACGGTATATCACCGCCTTTGCAGGACTCAGTGTACAGGGCCTCGACAAACAAAAGTTATTGTCAACCGCTGCACAATACCTGCAGTTGCTGGAAACCGATGCAACAAACTTCCACAGCTCTGTAGATGCCGCCCTACAGGAAAAAGTGCATGAGAAGAAAAAGCTGATGACAGAAAAAGAGAGCCGCATTCAACAGCTAACCCAGGAAATAAGCGCGTTGCAAAACGAGTTGCTGAACCTGCAAAATGAAATAAAAGATAATGAAACCAAGATCGAGGCCAATACGGGTGGTTATAAAAATGAAAGTGAGGCGATGAAAAACCGTATTGCCCGGGACATAGAAAAAATAAAACGTTATATACAATAAAACAGCAAAACATGATTAACCCGATCCAAAAAACAAAAACACCTGGCTGGTTCTCCGAACCCAAGAACCTGGCCACAACCATTATAGGTATTTCTTTAATTGCCGGCCTGGCGTACGGTTTCTTAACTTATGTAATGCCATGGCTGGTAACCGTTACCTGGAATCTGGTGAACCTGGTCATTGGTGGTGTGATCCTTGGCTTTTTGCTAATGATCGTTACCAATAAAAAATTCTGGCGGGCATTAAAATACTTCTCGGAATTTATTGCCAACTACACCATTGGTATTGCGATAGAATTAAACCCGTTCAATATTCTGCAAGCCAAAATTGAGCAGGGTTATAAGGATAGAAATACCTTATATCAACAGGCCGCCAAACTAAAAGGTAAACAAAGCGAGTTGGTAGACAAACTGACCGACAAGGAAAAAGAGTTGCAGTTGAACGTACAAAAAGTAAAGATCCTGCAAGCGGAACAAGGTAAGGGCAGTCGTCATGTTGACCTGTATGCAAACAATGTGTTGCGTTGCCGGGAATACATCGACAATGTAACACCTATAGTGGGTGACCTGAACAAGCTGATAAAATTTGCCGATGCAGCTTATGAAGAGAGCGGTATTATGCTCGAAGATGCCAAGCTGGATCTGGAAGCCAAAAAAGACCTGTACTATTCGGTAACAACCGGTTTGTCGGCTGTAACAAGCGCCATGAAAGCGTTCAAGGGCGATGATGAACTGAACCAGGATGCCGAGAAAGCCCTGGCCATACTAAAAGTACAGATCGGTGAAAAGATCGGCCACATTAAATCGGCCATAGACGTTACCTCGCGCTTTATGGATGATAAGGTACTGGAAGATAAAGCCAAATCGGCCCAGGCTATTGAACTGATCAATCAGTTTAATATGGACAGCGATTTTAACTACACGCAAAATGCGTTGGACAAGAATACGGATACCGGAAAGTTGAAGGGGATAAACGCGCCTGACAGGTATAGGGGGTTGTTAGATTAATGAAGTAGGAGGTAAGAAAAAGCGGAAATGAAGAATGAGAAATGAAAAATAAGAAAGGGAAAACCGAATAGCATTTCATCCGCCAGCTGGCCAACCGCTTCACGCATCACGATTCACGATCCTATGAAAACTAAACAAACAATTTATAAAACGATAAAACACATAAATAGAAAATGGCACTCAAACTAAGACCCGCCGGGAAAATATTGATCATCGCTGCAGTAGTTGCTGCAGGTATTTTCGGCGTAAGATGGTACCAAAGCCGTCCGAAAGATGTAACCGGATCTATTGAAGTAGGTAAAGTAGCCCTGCCCGATGCACCGGAAGCTTCGTTACAAGGTAATGCTGTTAAATTAGACTTACCCGCTGAGGAGCAGTCAGTGAATGGCGGTACGCAAATCACCTGGGAACGCATGGCCTGGAACAGTCAGTTCAGCGGCATGTATGCTAACGGTGGCGTACGCACTACCAAAGGTTCTTTGTTCGATAAAGCGCGCCTGGATGTTACTTACATCCGTCAGGACGACTGTAACAAACAAATGGCCGACCTGGTAAAATTCGCCAACGAGTATAAAAGCAATACCAATGCACCGGGTGTATTGATCACCTTCATGGGTGACGGCATGCCGGCCTTTATGACCTCGCTCGCTAAAGAGCTGGAACCATTAGGCCCCGAATACCAACCCATTATTATTCCCATCACGCACGGTAAATCGTACGGTGAAGACCAGGTAATGGGTCCTCAATCATGGAAACAGGACCCGCGCAATGCGATCGGTAAATGCGTGGCCGGTGTATTACGCGACGGTGATATAAACATTTTGTTGAAATGGGCCGGTGACAACGGATTGAAGGTAAACCCCGACGAAACTACCTACGACGGTAATGCTATTAACATTATTGCCGCCAACGACTTCCTGGATGCGCCTAACAAGTACATCACCGGTTATTCCGAAAAAAGGAAGCTGATCGTAAATGGTAAAACAACCGGTGCCGATACCACCGTGGCTGTAGATGCCGTGGCCACATGGACGCCCGGCGACGTAAATGTCGCCACTAAAAAAGGTGGACTGGTTACTATTGCCAGCACCCGTCAGTATGCATCGCAAATGAGTAACCAAACCATTGCCATTAAAAAATGGGCGAATGATCACAGAACCGATATCGAGAACATGATCATGGCCCTGGCGCAAGCCGGCGACCAGGTACGTTCGTTTAACGAGGCCAAACAATTTGCGGCTGAAATAAGCACCAAACTGTACCAGGAACAAAATGCCGCTTACTGGTTGAAATACTTTAACGGCGTGGAAGAAAAAGACATTCAGGGTCTAAAGGTGACACTTGGTGGTTCTGCTGTATTCAACCTGAACGATATGGCCAATACCTATGGACTTGGCGATGATAAAGTAGACCGTTATAAAGCGGTGTACAACACCTTCGGTAACCTGATGGTGAAAATGTACCCTACCATTATGCCCAGCTTTTTACCGTACGAAAAAGCCGTGGACAAATCGTTCCTGTTCAGTGTGATCTCGAACCACCCCGAATTGTTGCAGGGTAAGGCTATTGAAACAAAATATGCCGAACAGATCACCGAAGCAGTATCATCTAAATCGTATGCTATTCAGTTTGAGACCGGCTCTGCCACTATTAAACCGGATTCGTACAGATTGCTGGATGAGATATTTACATCGGCTGTAGTGGCTGAAGGTTTAAAGCTAGGTGTATATGGCCACACCGATAATAAAGGTAGCGATGACGTCAACGTTCCACTTTCTCAAAAGAGATCGGAAGCCGTGAAAACCTACCTGCTTAAAAAAGGTTTGAAACAAAACCAGATCGAAGCTAAGGGGTACGGTTCCGAAAAACCGATTGCCGATAATACCACGGAAGCCGGTAGAAGCAAGAACCGCCGTGTTGAGATAGTATTAGGTGAGTAACTAGTTATTTCGAGATTTCGGGATTGGGAGATTTAGAGATTTAAAAATGTGCGAGAGTCTTGAAATTAGAGAAATCACAAAATCTCAAAATCGATAAATCAGAAATCTGTATCAGTAGCATAATAGCCGTGTCATGGGGTTGCAGCCATGACGCGGCTTTAACGGTGCCACAGTCCTGAGTCCCGCCAAAGGAGGAACCGTGACACCGTTTCGATAAAACCAACCAACTATAGAAACATGAAAAAACTCATTCAACCTTTTGCAAGGATCAACCGGCAAACATTTGTGATTATGGTTGCTGTGCAGGTGGTTATTACTTTATTGCTATGGCATCTGTTATCAGATGGACTGATTCCCAAACCCGGTAAAGTAGCCAGCGCTTTTGTGCAATTACTGGGCAGCAAATTATTGCTCGACAACATATTGGTAAGCCTGCTGCTTACCCTGAAAGCCATGTTGTATTCAATCCTGATCACGCTGTTGTTTGCTTATTTATCTGTACTGCCCTTTTTCAAAAGCGTAGCGCAGTTCATAGTGAAATGCCGGTATTTGACCCTTACCGGTTTGATATTCATTTTCACTTTACTCACCAAAGATGGCAGCGAGTTAAAATTATCCCTGCTGGTATTCGGTATCGTGCCCTTCTTTGTAACCTCGTTTTTGTCGGTGATCATTAACATTAACCCGCAGGAATATGATCTATGCAAAACACTGGGGTATAACAACTGGCAAACATTGTATGAAGTCATTATCATTGGTAAAGCCGACCAGGTGTTTGAGATCCTGCGGCAGAACTTTGCGATCTCCTGGTTAATGATCACCATGGTGGAAGGACTGAGTATGAGTGAAGGTGGCATAGGTACACTGCTAATAAAATACAATAAGTACAATGACCTCACCAATGTGCTTGCCTTACAGATGGTGATCTTTGTTATAGGTTTATGTTTTGACTATTTATT
>DASUVL010000840.1:0-2213 GCA_036379015.1 Niastella sp. | reverse complement strand
TTTATAAATTCTTCGGGGGCTGCCATTGTTACTATAATTCCGTGTAATCCGTACTGGGGACTTTCCAGCGGGTCTATGACGGGTTTCTTGGGCATATTAGTTGAATTTAGGGGCTTTCCATTCAAGGGTGTGGCGGTCGTCGGGTGAAGGTCTGCTAACACTGTTCATACCACGCTTTTTTCTAAAGAAGGCATCGTTCCCAAACCAATCGGGCAAACCAAAGGGCAGGTCAATACGCGGAATAGCTGCATAATCCTGTTCGGCAAATTTGGCTCCATACAAAGGCAGGTTGGTAGCCGCGCCGTCATCAGGTTTAATAATATTGCGTAAGGCAGTGACCACCCGGTTCCAGTCGGTCAGCATTTTCTTTTCACCGGCTGCTCCGCCGGAGTGATAACTGGGATGATAGGTTTCATACACTGGGATGTTGCCTCTGTTATCCCATAGCTGTACGGTTTTTTGGGCAACTGCTCCAAACGCGATAACCGCCTGCAGTTCGGGCTTTTTAAGCATGCTGAAGAGCTTGTTGCGCCAGGCGGTAAGATCGGGCTGACTTAACAGTTTTATACCATCACCAAGGTGACTGGGAAATAACGCATAGGCAAATCCATTCAGGCATACGTACGATTGTGTAAGTCCTATTTTATGTAGAAATCCCTGCACGCGCTGACCGGCGTTGCCTACGAGGTTGCGACCGGCAACCCGTTCCGTAGGACCAGGATCGGATGCAACGCAAATTATTTTGGCGCTGCCATCGAGGCGACCTCGATAAAAGACCGGGCCCCAATCGTACCAAAAATGATCTTTAATAGTATCATGATCAGGTAGGGCCGCAAAGTGTTTGGCGAACGCAGCGCCGGGCCCTTTGTCGAATTGGATCATATTATCGTATGGTTTAATCGTGAATGGTCAATGGTCAATTGGCGATATGCAATTGACCATCCGCCTACGCCAAGGCTATGGCGGACAAGGTGCGGATCATTGTTAGTTCATCAACAGAGATGGTTAGTTGGGTGGGACCTCTATTTGCTAAAGCTACTAACTCCACAGTATATTTCAACCGTAGGTTTACTGATTTTCATCAAAATACCACGAAGTGGTATCCTCTAAAAAGGTGAGCGGGTTGCTATAAGCATTTTATAAACTTATAATTACAGGTAACCGGGTTGCCTAATCGTTTATAGCGTTACCGTATTATCATTGCGCATAAACAAATTACCCATAATGAGCGATTGTTTCCAGGTTGCTTTTGGGCGCACCTTTGGTAAGAATATTACAATCAATTCATTAACTATTAAAATTTTACACAATGTCGACATTAGCCAAAGAAGAACTCAAGATCGAAGCTGGTAGCAATATGCCGGAAGTATCGATCGAAGCGCCGAAACACATGAAGGGTTCAGAAAAAGTGTTGGGCAATGGTAAGGAAGATGAAGAATTGAGCGCCAGTTCATTTACCACCTTCTATACCTGGCGCGCCAATGGTGTACACAGAAATGTTCGATTTAATCACCCCGCTGTAAATGCCAATTCCAGGGTATTTCTTTCTATCAGTGAATATGGGGCCGATCCTCGCACCACCCGTTTTATTGGTGCTGCAAAAATGGAAGTACTGAACGTGGCTCCTTTTAATGGTGGTTTTTTTGCCTGGGTAGAAATCAGCTGGGGCGCTCCGCTGAATGTTCGGTTCGACGTACTGGTTGACCCATCGTAGGGCGCATAGCTTAACAGGTTGATAAGGGACTAACATGCTTATTCACTTATCAACCTGTTTTCTTTTTGGCTAAATCAAAGCTGAACGCTGAACGCAAAAGGCATAGCCTTACATAAGTTGTATTCCGCATTAAGCGTTGGGCATTTAGCTTTAGGCGTTTAATCATCATTCCCTTTACTCTCAAACCAACTGAATGCAGCGGTATTCGAGGTAGGTGTTCCGTTAGAAGTAGCATACATGGCATACATGCAGCCTACAAATCCGCCGGCAGTGCGGGTGCTCAGGAAACTGGCGTCCAGTCCCTCTTTAAAAAGTCTCCATTGATTGCTTTGTTTCTCTGCGTATAGAAAAGAGTAGGTATTACCGTTGGTTTGTATTTTTAATTGCAGCGGTAGCTGACTGCTTGTTTGTATCTTTAGCGTTGCCAGCAGTTGCGGTTCCCCTCCGCTTTTTCCCGGGCCTTTGTATAGTTGCAATATGGGCTGGTTATTATATACCG